>JAJYMR010000418.1 GCA_021786815.1 Deltaproteobacteria bacterium | reverse complement strand
GTTTCGCGCGGAATCGAGTCGAGATTGATCGTCGAGAGTTCCGCGATCCGGGCTTCGAGGTTGTTAAGCCGCGCCCGCAGGAACTCCTGGCGCTGCTTCGCCATCGCCCACTCGGCGTTCTCCGAGAGATCGCCGTGGGCGCGTGCCCGCTCCAGTTCCTTGGGCAGCTCGATGGTCAGTTCGCGCTTGAGATTCTCCATCTCCTTGCGCAACCGTTTGACAACCGGAAGTTCAACCATAGCCGCTTCGTCCCACTTGCAAGAATATCACATCCAGCCGCGGCGTCAGTCGGCGACGATCGAAGTCAGGCTTCGGTTGACGCCTGGGACGCTCTGGATCTTCTGCACCACCATCTCACCGAGCGCGGTCACGTCGGCCGCGTCGGCCACCGCGATGATATCGTGCGGGCCGGTGACCGCGTGCGCGACTGAAACCCCGCTTATCTGCCTTAGCTTGGCCGCGACCTCACGCGCCTTGCCCGGCGACGTGTCGATAAGGATAAACGCCTTCACCGCCATAGGGTATTCGACCTCCCATACGCCGGCGCGCGGACTCAGCCCCGGCAGGTTTTATTTCATCGGGACGGGCGGGACCGGATTCCCCTTCTCGTCATAGGTATAAAATCCGCGCCCCGTCTTGCGCCCCAGGTAACCCGCGTCGACGTATTTCTTGAGCAGCGGGCACGGCCGATACTTGTCGTCGCCGAGCACGCGCTGCATCACTTCCATGATTGCCAGGCAGGTATCGAGCCCGATCAGGTCCGCGAGTTCGAGCGGACCCATCGGCTGGTTCGTGCCGAGCTTCATGGCCGTGTCGATATCGGTCACGCCGCCCACGCCCTCGTAGAGCGTGTAAACCGCCTCGTTGATCATCGGGAGCAGGACGCGATTTACGATAAAACCCGGAAAGTCCTGCGCCGTCATCGTGGCCTTGCCGACCCGCTCGGCAAGCCGCTGCGTCTGCCGGTAAGTGTCTTCGGAAGTGGCAAGCCCGCGGATAATCTCGACCAGCTTCATCGCGGGGGCCGGGTTCATGAAGTGCATCCCGATCACCTTGTCCGCGCGGCTGGTGCGCGCGCCCATCCTGGTGATGGATATCGACGAGGTGTTGGAAGCGAAAATGACCTCGGGACCGCAGAGTTTGTCGAGCTTCTGCAGAATCCCGATTTTCACGTCCTCATTCTCGACTGCCGCTTCGATTACGAAGTCGGCCGAGGCCATCGCGTCGAGCTCCGTCGCGGTGCGGATACGCGCGAGGATTTCGTCGCGCTCCTCGAGCTTGAAGCGCCCGCGCTGGATCATGCGATCGAGGTTGCGGCGAATCGCACGAAGTCCGCGCTGGCAAGCGTCCTCGGAAATGTCGTTCATCAGCACCGGAATTCCGGCCTGCGCGACGACTTGGGCAATCCCCGAACCCATCTGGCCAGCCCCGACAACCCCAACCGTCTTTACTTCCATCGAAGCCTCCCGTCACCACCGTCCCGTGCGTTGCAACATCATGGCCCAAAAAAGGCGTGAAGCTGGCGGTCGCACGACGCGCATGCCCAGCTTCAATCGTGACGTTACACCGGGCCATGGAGCGTCGCAAGGCGGGCGCAGCCGGGATGGCGGTTTGACAATTTCTGGAAGGGAAACTAGCGTTAACTGAGAATCATTTTCATTTTCCGGTGCCCCGCCCGTGGAACATACTTCGACCCTAATTCCATATTTCCTCTACGCGCTTGGAATCCTGTACCGCGAAGGGATGGAAGCGATGCTGGTGGTGGTCGCCCTTGCGGCCGGCACCCGCGAGGCCGGCCGCGGGCAGCGCGCGCGCGCCGTCTATTTGGGCGCATCGCTGGCGATCGCGGCCAGCGTAATCCTTGCCTGGACCGTCAACCATCTGATCGGCGACAACGCGAGCGACACGCTGGAGGGCGTCTTCCAGATGCTCGCGGCGGCCACGCTTTTTTACGTAAGCTCATGGCTTACCGCGAAGACCCAATCCGATCGCTGGCGCGGCTTCATCAGTGCCCAGGTCGAGGGCGCGCGCCAGAGCGCGCTTCCGTGGTTCGCGATCGGTCTTTCGGCGTTTCTGGCCGTGATGCGCGAGGGTGCCGAGACGATAGTCTTCTTCGAGGCACTGACCGCAGGCGCAACCGAGTCGGCCGAGCGCCACGCGGTCGCGTTGGGCGTCGTCGCCGGAGCACTGGCGCTGGCGGTAACCTTCGTGGTGCTGAACCGCGCGGCCTACAAAATCCCGATACGCCCGCTTTTCCGGTTCACTTCCTACCTGCTCTACGGGCTTGCCATCGTGTTCATCGGACAAGGCGTGGCGAGCTTCCAGGAATCCGGGCTGATTCACGCCACCTTTATCCCGCACGCGCCCACGATGTCGATTCTCGGGATTTTTCCGACCGTGCAGAGCCTCGGCGCGCAGTTCGCCCTGCTGCTTGTCGCGGCCGCGGCTATCGTGGTGCCGCGCGGGATGGCGCAGCGGGCGCAGGCGGCGGGGGAAGGGCCGCGCCCGGGAATTCGGCCCACTTAGATTCGCCGGCCCGAAGCGGCGCGCTGAGCGGTCCACCCGAAACCGCCACGACCTGCTCGACATCGTTGCTTAGCACCTCGGCGTCGATAAGCGAGCGGAAGCCGAGCTTTACGCAGTTCGAGACCTCGGGGTCGTGCGATGGTCCCTGGATGCGCGCCTTGCGCAGGGCCGCTCTCAATTCCGAGATCCGCGCCTGCAGTACGGTCAATCTGGCCTCGACAATCGGCGTGGGCTTTCCGTCAGCCATCAGATGAAGCGCGAGCGCCTGGTTGCGTTCCGCCTCGGCAAGCGCTGCGAGCGAAACCCTGATTTCCCGGCAAGCCATCTCGGCAGTAAGCTGAGCCTCGGGATGCGAGGCTGCACGAACCGGCGCCGCGAGGATGGCCGCCGCGAGCGCAAAAGCCGCAAGCGCAAGCCCGCACGCCGATACCGGCGCGCTCTGCTCGATGCGATAGGCAGCCTGGAGCGGTGGTTTCGATGAGGTACGGGTTACCGCTGCCGAAAACACAAACCTCATCGCCTTACCGCGCGGAGATTCCCGGTCGATACGGGCACGTCACGCGCGTGATTTGCGTTTAACAACCGACCAGATGGCTGTCAACGCCGCCGGTGCCGCACCGATTGACCGCGCTTGCTATCCGGCACCGGCACCGCTCAAAATTGGGCGCGATGGTGAATCATGTGGAAGCACGGCCACTCGGCGCGGCCGCCCCGGTCCGCTTCCTCAAGCTGATATGGGGCACCGCGGCGACGATACTCTCGGTTCTGTACACGGTAGTGATTGCGCCGACGGCGGCTGCGCTTGCCGCGCTCGGGATGCATCGGAGCGTGTCCACGCTAAGCCGGCTCTGGGGATGGCTGATAATCCTGACCTGCGGCATCAAGGTCGAAATCGAAGGCCTGGAGCATCTGCGCGGGCTCAAGTCCTATGTGCTCGTGACCAACCATCAGAGCTTCTTCGACATTTTCGCGATTCTGGCCTATATGCCCGGCGACACCCGCTTCGTCGCAAAGAAGGAACTGCTGCGGATTCCGTTTATCGGGTACACGCTGCGCAAGAACCAGCATATCGTGATCGACCGCCAGCGCGGCGGAAAATCGATTCGCCGCGCGCTCGAGGCGGCGCGCAATAACTACCCGATCTGCGTCTTCGCCGAGGGCCATCGCTTCAGCGACAACCGCGTGCACGAGTTCAGCGAAGGCGCCGCGTGGCTCGCGATCGCGACCAGGGTGCCATGCGTCCCGATGGCGATAATGGGCTCGGCGGCGTTCTTTCCGCGCGAGGCCAAAGTGGTCGTTCCGGGCAGCAGGATGCGGATGAAGATCTGTCCGCCGATACCCGCGGAAGGCGCCGACCGCGCGGAGCTTACCAGGACGCTCGAAGAGACCGTGCGCGCGGCGTTCGATCCCTCCTGGCACGCGTAGCGGTCGCGAGGATTCAGCTCTTCCTGTCGAAGATGAAGAGCGGGACCTGGTTGGCGATTTTCGGATCGACCGCGAACACGCGACGCCCCTGCTCTTTCGTGATCTTGCCCACTGCAAGCCCCGCCTTTTTGAAAGCCGCGACGACCTGCTCGATATCCTCGGCTTCGAGCCATAGCCCGGTCATCCCTTCGCCCTGGGATTCCAGCGCCGCTTTGGCAAGGGCGCCCGAAGCGAGCCGGATCTCCGCGCCTCCGACAGTGACACTGGCGGTTTCGGAATCGGCGGAGCGATTCACCTTGAAACCGAAATTGCGCTCGTAGATGGAGGCGGCATCCGCGAGGTCCGAAGTTGCAACGTCCAGGTGGTCGAGTCGTTTGATCATGGCATAACCCTGAAAAAGCGCGATTGACGCCGCGGCGCGCTCGGAATCGCCGCGCGCCGGCGCTACTTGTTCGTTTTCGCCGAAAGCTCGAAATCAACGGTTACGGTCTTGCCGGGCTTTACGTCAACCTTCCGCTCACGCGTGCCGAGCGTCTCCTGCCATACCTGGAGCGTGTAAGTTCCGGGCGGAACGTTGCTTATCGTGTAATGGCCGGCCGCGTCGGTAACGGCGTAGTAGGGACTGGCCGCCACGTACCACCATCCGCGCATCCAGTTATGCACGTCGCAGCTCACCTCGATCAGGTCGGGCTTGTCCAGCTTTTTCCTTATCAGCCGCTTGAAGCCCGGTTGAGCAAGGTTGAACGGCGGGTTCGCCTTCGATTCGGTGTGGACGTTGTGCAGAATGCCGTCCGAGTTGATGATGTCGACGGTGCCGCCTGCTGGAAGCGCGATTACGTGCGGATGGTATTCGCAGCCCTTCTGGTCGAATTTGACCTCGACCGGCTTGATTGGCTCGCCCTTTTCGATGTCCTTGAGCGTGACGACGGCATACTTTATCCCGCCGTCGGCTCCCACGATGAGCGCCTCCGAATAATGCGGCTCGGCGCCGCATACGCCGATGTCCTTGGTGATTTCAACTCGCTCGGGCTTCGGCGGCTTGCCCGCGTATCTGACGGTTCCTGCGATCGTGCCGCCGTCGACAACCGCTTCCGCCTGGTAGGCATACGCACTCACGCCAAAGGCGAGAGCCGCGACAAGAGCCGCAAGCGCGACAAGTCTCCTCGTCATCGTTCCTCCGGTCGGACGCGCCGCGCGGGCAGTTGGGGCAGCGCCGTACGGGCCGTGCGCACACATTTTACCCGGCCCGGATGATTTGGGAGCGACAAACGCGTTACGCGCACAGTTTCGCGTGGAGAAAGCCGCGTTCGGGGGGCACCCGCGCGGGGACGGCTCGCAACACGCTCCAAAGCCGTCCGCGCGGGCGGCGCGACGCACGCTAAAGGCCCTATTCGCCCTTACGCGCGACGATCACGCGATGGATCGACAGGCGTGAGACCCGCTCGTTCTTCTCGACCTCGATATTGTGGCCGTCGAGGATATCGTCCACCCGAAGCCGCATCGTCCATCCGAGAAGCTTGGTTACGGGATTGGCGAGGCTCGCGAAGAAATATAGAAGCGGGTTCGAGCTGGCGAAGTGATTGATCACCACGATCCGCCCACCCGGCCTGCATACGCGCACCATCTCCTGCATCATCCTGACCGGATCCGGCACCACCGTGATCACGTGGAAGCTGCAGACGTAGTCGAAGCTGGAATCCGGAAAGTCGAGGTTCAGCGCGTCACCCTGCTTTACTTCGACGTGATCCCAGCGGTTCTCCCGCACCTTGGCGACCGCCCGCGCGAGCATGTCGGCCGACGGATCGACTCCCACGACCTGCACGTACGCCGGGTAAGCGTCGAGCGAGATGCCGGTGCCGACGCCGACCTCGAGCACGCGCTGGTCGGGCCTGAAATTCAGCTCTTCGAGAACTTCGCGTTCGTGATCTACGAAGGCACGGCCCCAAAGCGAGTCGTAAACCGGGGCAAGATCGGAATACACACGACTCTCATGCGGTTCCGCCATCGCTGCAAACCTCTACTTTCCGCCTCAAAAACGATGAAATCCGATGCTCAGGGACAGGCTGGTCCAAGCAATCTCTCCCATCCCGCGTTGCCTGTTCCAGCCCGAATCGACGCCCTTCAGGCCGCCGCGTTGACCCCGCGCGACAGCTGGCGCTTGGCCGAAATGATATCCCTCCTGCGGAATCGCCATTGGCGCCCCTTCTTGAACGCGGGCAATATGTTGCGCCGGGCGAACTCGTTCACCGTGTCGGGACTCAGGTCGAGGAGGAAAGCGACCTCCCGCGAGTTCAGCAAGATATCATCCTTGTCTGCCATGACGGTCGATGCACGTACCTGAAAAACGTTCAAAGCGGCAAGGCTTTCTAATATCCTGCCGCCGGCCAAGTCAAGTTTAATTTGTCTTAACTCCAGGGGCCAATCCACAGGGCTGGTTCCTGCGCGCTTTTTATTGCCGCTCTCGGAAACCAGACGGTCTGACTCACAACCCAGCCATCAGATTAGCTTAAACACGCTATCAGACGCTGATTATCTTCAATTTGCGCGTAGAGATCAGGTGGTCATACCATGCCCTGGTCACGACCACGCAGGAAAACAGGCCGGTCAGCACGCCCACGCACAGGGTGACCGCAAATCCCTTGACCGGGCCGGTGCCGAACTGGAACAGGATCAGGCCCGCGACAAACGTTGAGATGTTCGAGTCGCGGATCGCCGACCATGCGCGTTCGTAGCCGATCTTGACCGCCTCGCGCGGGGTCTTGCCCGCGCGCAGCTCCTCGCGCATCCGCTCGTTTATCAGCACGTTCGCATCGACCGACATCCCGAGCGTGAGCACGATTCCCGCAATTCCGGGCAGCGTCAGCGTGGCCTGCAGCGCCGCCATCACGCACATCAAAAGCAGGATATTGAGCGTGAGCCCGTAGTCGGCCAGGATTCCCGCCCGGCTGTAGTACACGGCCATGAAGATAAGCAC
>JAJYMR010000252.1 GCA_021786815.1 Deltaproteobacteria bacterium | reverse complement strand
CAATCTCAGTCCTTTTTTCACCCGTAGAACCTCCCTGTGACAGGAACGCACTTTAGTTTGTCGGGAGAGAATAAGGCGCTAAGCTGCGCTTTTCAAGACGCCCTGACCAGCTCCAGCATCTTGGCATGCGCAGCTTTGAACTGGCGGAAGAAATTCGTGCACTCCGCAGGCAGGAATCGGCGGCTTGAACAGCAATTCCGTGTGCAGCCTTGGCGAATCCTCCAGCAGCCGCTAGCCGTGCTTTTGCGCCGCCCCGGCCATCGCGAGTACCCGCTCGGCCTGCTTCAGATGCGGCATGTCGAGCATCCTGCCGTCGAGCGCGACCGTTCCCGCACCGCCTGAAAAAGCCTCGACCACGCGCTTCGCGTAGGCGATCTCCTCGGACGAGGGCGTGAAGGCCGCGTTGATAACGGGCACCTGGTCGGGATGGATTGCGATTTTGCCCGTAAAGCCCGCGCGCCGCGCCGCCTCGGATTCATGCCGCACCGAGTCCATGTCGCGGATATCGGTGCTGGTCGTGTCGATCGGTTCGACGCCGGCCGCAACCGCGCCGAGCAGGCACAACGAGCGCGCCATCCTGTACGTGAAATCCAACTCGCCCGATTCGTCGCGATTGGTGCTCGCGCCGAGCGCCGCCGACAAATCCTCGGCTCCCCATGTGAGGCCGAACAGGCGCGGGCTGCATCCCGCGTACCCGCCCAACGTGAACATCCCCTCGGCCGTCTCGGTCGCGACAACCAGGATGCGAATTGAACCGCGCGCGATACCCTCTCTTGTCTCCAGCGCGTCGAGGTAATTGCTGAGCAGTCCGACGTCTGCTGAAGACCTGACCTTGGGAAGGAGGATTCCGTCCGGTGCGCCGCCGACAATTGCGGCAAGATCGGGCAGCGCCTTCGGCGTCGCAAGTGGATTTATCCGCACCCAGAGCCGAAGCCGTTCACGCGCGGGATGGCTTTTCAGATAGTCGAGCACCATCGAGCGCGCGCTCTCCAGGCGGCTGGCCGGAACCGAATCCTCCAAGTCGAGCACCAGCGCGTCGGCGCCGGCCGACTCGGCCTTCGCGAGCTTGCGTTCGCTGTCGCCGGGTACAAACAGAAAGGAACGCTGAACCATCATGCTGGTCTCTTGCGCATCAGGGCCGCACGCCGGCAGAACGCGACTTCCTCGCCGCGCTGGTTGAAGCATCGATGCTCGAACACGATGATGCCGGCGTCGGCACGCGAGCGGCTCTCGCGCTTCTCCGCAACCGAGGTCTCGGCCCGCAGCGTATCGCCGTGGAAAACCGGCTTCGGAAATCTCACGTCGGACATCCCCAGATTGGCGATCGTCGTGCCGAGCGTCGTATCGGAAACCGAAACGCCGATCATCAGGCCGAGCGTGAAGATGCTGTTGACCAGGCGCCGGCCGAACTCGGTCTTCGAAGCAAACTCCTCGTCGAGGTGGAGCGGCTGGGGATTGTGAGTGAGCGCGCTGAACAGCACGTTGTCCATCTCGCTTACGGTCCGTGTCGTCGCGTGCTTGAAGACGCGGCCGACTTCAAACTCTTCAAAATACAGGCCCGCCATCGATGACTCCCTTCCGTTTTGAATCAACGCGGCCGGCTCGAACGCCGGCTTCCGTGATGCTCGATTAGCACGACGCCACATCGAACAACCACTCTTTGACGCCGCAGAATCTCGCGCGGGCTCCCGGTTTGCGGCAAGCTTTAGCCGATGGCGATTCTTGATTCAGAACTGCGGAGCGCGCTTCAGGAACTCGAACGAAAATCGCTTCGCCGCGTGCTACGCGTCGTCGAAAGCGCCCAGGATACGACCGTTTCGATCGGCGGGCGGCGTTTCCTGATGCTCTCGTCGAACAATTACCTCGGGCTCGCGTCGCATCCCGCGGTCAAGGAAGTCGCATCCCGCGCGCTTGCTGAATACGGCAGTGGCACGGGAGCGTCGCGGCTTATCGCGGGAAATCTCGCACCTCTTACGCGGCTCGAAAAGCATATCGCCGATTTCAAGGGCACCGAGGCCGCTCTTGTCTTCGGCTCCGGATACCTCGCCAATATCGGCGTGCTTGGCGCGCTGGCCGGCCCGGGCGACGCGGTCCTGAGCGACGAACTGAACCATGCGAGCCTTATCGACGGATGCCGTCTGAGCCGCGCGCGCGTCGCCGTTTATCGCCATCGCGACACCGGTCACCTGCGAGCGTTGCTCGACGAATCGCGCGACGCGCGCCGACGGCTCATCGTTACCGATTCCGTCTTCAGCATGGACGGCGACCTCGCGCCGCTTGCGCAGATCGTCGAACTGGCACGCCAATATCGCGCGGCGGTTGTCGTGGACGAAGCGCATGGCGTCGGTGTTATCGGCCCGTGCGGACGGGGACTTGCCGCTTCGCTCGGGCTCACGCAGGAAATCGACGTCCATATCGGCACGCTGAGCAAGGCGCTCGGCGCATACGGCGCCTATGTAGCGGGTTCTTCGATCCTGATCGATTACCTGGTGAACCGCGCGCGAAGCTTCATTTATTCGACGGGACTGCCGCCGGCTGTCGCCGCGGCGGCCGACGCCGCACTTGGCGTGCTCGAGTCGGAACCGTGGATGGTCGAGCGCCTGCACGACAATGCGCGGTATCTGCGCACGGGCCTGGAGCGTCTCGGTTTTCGTATTGGCGAGACCGAATCGCCGATTTTACCTGTAATGATTGGTGAGTCGGACGCAGCGCTCCGGCTCGCGCAGTCGCTCCTTTCGCGCGGCGTGTACGTGATTGCAATTCGTCCGCCCACGGTGCCGTCGGGCACGGCGCGGCTTCGCGTAACCCCGACGGCCGCGCATTCGCGCCGCGAACTCGACGAGGCGCTCTCCGCGTTCGCTGACGCGGCGCGCGAATCACATCTCGCCTGAATCGGCGCCATAGCCCGCAGGAACCAACGATGATTGAGAAAGACCGCTACGCGAAACTTCGTGAAATCGATCGCCGCCACGTATGGCATCCGTTCACCCAGATGAAGACCTGGATGCGCGAGGAGCCGCTGGTTATCGAACGCGGCGAGGGAAATTATCTGCTGGACGTGAACGGGAACCGCTATCTCGACGGCGTTTCCTCGCTATGGTGCAACGTCCACGGCCATCGAAAGCGCGAACTCGACGAGGCGCTCGTCGCGCAGGCCGGCCGTATCGCGCATTCAACGATGCTCGGCCTGGCGAACGCTGCGGCGACCGAGCTTGCCGAGGCGCTGATTGAGATCGCACCGCGCGGACTCTCTCGCGTCTTTTACTCCGATTCCGGTGCCGAGGCGGTCGAAGTGGCGCTCAGGATCGCCGCACAGTATTGGCAACTGAAGGGCGAGACGCGAAAGAGGCGTTTTTTCACGCTGAGCGGCTCCTATCACGGCGACACGCTCGGCTCAGTGAGTCTTGGATACAGCGAGCAGTTCCATCGCCATCTACGTCCGCTTCTGTTCAGCGTGACGAAAACCGAGCCGCCCCACGTGTTCCGCTTTTATCACGGGATGTCGCGCGAGGCGGCCCTCGAACACGCCCTCTCCGAGGCGCAAAAGCTCATCCGCGAGGCCTCCGGCGAACTCGCCGCGCTGGTTATCGAGCCGATCATGCAGGGCGCGGCCGGAATGTGGGACCATCCGGCGCAATATCTCCACGAGATCGCCCGTCTTGCCCGCGACGCCGGAGCGCTTGTCATCGCCGACGAGGTCGCAACCGGATTCGGACGCACCGGCAGAATGTTCGCGTCGGAGCATGCGGGACTCTGCCCCGACCTGATGTGCCTCGGCAAGGGAATCACGGGCGGATACCTTCCGCTTGCGGCGACGCTTGCGAGCGAGGAAATTTTCGAGGCCTTCCTCGGCGAACCGGACGAGTTTCGCGCGTTTTATTACGGCCATACGTACACCGGAAACCCGCTCGCCGCAGCGGTCGCGTGCGCCAACCTCGAGATTTTCAGGAAAGAAGCGGTAATCGACCGGCTCGCGCCCAGAATCGCCCAAATGACGCGCGCCCTCAACGAAGGCTTCGCGCCACTTCCTCACGTTGCCGACGTCCGGCAGGCGGGAATGATGGTGGGAATCGAACTGATGCGCGAGCCCACGCGCAGGGAGCCTTATCGGCTCGCCGAACAAACAGGCGTCCGCGTTATCAAGGCCGCGCGGCGGCGCGGAGTCGTGATCCGGCCGCTCGGCGACGTTATCGTCCTGATGCCGCCGCTTTCGATCAGCGAAAGCGAACTCGATACGCTGCTCGAAGCGACGAAGGAATCGATACGCGAGGTCACCGAGGCATGACAACATCGCCTCTGAACCCGCGCGCGTTGAATCGAAAAGGACAATCGTTATGACACGGGCCATGATGATTACGGGAACCGATACGAGCGTTGGAAAAACGCTCGTTGGATGCGCGCTTGCCTTCGCCGCGAAGGCGCGCGGGATGCGCGTGGGCGTGATGAAGCCCGCGGAGACGGGATGCGCGGAGCTTCGCGGAGAACTCGTGCCCGCCGACGCGCAGGCGCTCCTTTACGCGGCATCCTCGGAGCTTCCGCTTACGCTGGCATGCCCGTATCGCTACCCTTCCCCGCTCGCGCCGGCGCGCGCGGCCGAAGCCGACGGGCTTCCGGCGCCAGAACCGGAACATATCGAGCGATGCTTCCGCGAAATCGCTGCGCGGAGCGATTTCGTGATCGTCGAGGGCGCGGGCGGAATTTCGGTGCCGATAACGTGGGGATTCAATTACGCAGACCTTGCGCTAAGGCTCGGGCTCGAGGTCGTGCTCGTCGTCGGAAACCGTCTCGGATGCCTGAACGCCGCGTTCCTGAGCGTCCATTATGCAAAAGCGCGAGGCGTCAAGCTTCGAGGCTGCGTGCTGAGCGACGTCGAACCCGAAGCGACACCCGCCACCGAGACCAACGCGGACTCGCTCCAACGGCTCGTTGACGTCCCGTACTTCGGGCGAATTCGCCACAAGGAGCCGGTCAGCCTCGCGATAATCGGCTCGCTCCTGGAATAGAAGCGCGCCGCACCCTCGTTCCGTCGCCAGAGAGCGACGACGGGAGACGTTGCGCGCGAGCGCTTGCGATGGAATCCTAGTCGCCGTGATGCGTACGGAATCTTCGGCAATCGACCTCGACCAGGTGGTCGCGGATGTTATTTCGGGTATCGAAATCGAGCGTTCGGTCGCGCAGGCGATCCTCGACTGGCCGGACGAGAGGCTCGACGAGCTTCTCGCGGCGACGTTCAAGGTGCGCAACGCGTCTTTCGGACGCCGCGTGAAGATATGCATCCTGCGCAACGCACAGAGCGGCATCTGCGCCGAGGACTGCCATTACTGTTCGCAGTCCCGCATCTCGAAGGCCGATATCCCGGTGTACAGGATGCAGAGCGTCGAACAGCTCGTCGAAGGGGCACGGCTCGCCGCGAAGAGCGGAGCGCGCCGCTATTGCATGGTGTGCAGCATGCGCGGTCCCGCGGAGCGCGACGTCGATCATCTGGCGGAAGCCTGCGAGCGTATCCGGGCCGAGATGCCGGATCTCGAGCTCTGCCTCTCGATCGGTCTGCTCGAACGGGACCAGGCCGAAACCCTAAAAGCGGCGGGCGCTGGATGGATAAACCACAACCTCAACACCAGCAGACGCTTTTACCCGAACATCTGCACGACGCATACGTGGGACGACCGCGTGCGGACGATCGAGAATGCGCGCGCGGCGGGGCTCTCCACCTGCTCGGGTGGGATTATCGGGATGGGCGAGAACGACGACGACATCCTCGACCTCGCCTACGCGACGCGTCGCCTCGAGATCGATTCCGTACCGGTCAATTTTCTCCATCCAATCGCGGGAACGCCGCTCGAAGCGGGCAACGCGCTCACGCCCGAGCGATGCCTCAAGGTGGCGTGCCTGTTCCGGATGCTGAATCCGAGGAGCGAGGTTCGAGCCGCCGGCGGGCGCGAACTGAACCTGGGCCCGCGCCAGGGCGATCTGTTCAATGCGGTCAACTCGATCTTCGTCAACGGCTATCTGACGACGTCGGGATGGGATTACGAACGGACGCGCGCGCTAATCGAACGCAGCGGCTTCGAAGTGGAAACCTGAGGCGCCGCGAATTTGAGGCGCCCCAATCGGGAGCCGGCTGACATTCGATTGCGCGGCCGAAGGATAACGCGTAAGGCGGCAATATGGTCGCCCCGTGAAGCCGCAAAAAACAGAATCAGGCGCGGATGAGACCCGCAGCGAAAAGTATATCGCGTGATCCGCCGCGCGCAGCGCAAACTGTCCAGATCTGACGCCACGCCCTGATACCGACGGCGCCTCTGTTCGGCCGCTGATTCGGCGTGGACATCGCGGCTAACGTTTGTTAGGGAAACAAATTGCGCATCGGACGGATCTGTTGGCGTCACCTCAAGGAGGACCTGACGTGAGCTTCGCCGAACTCAACTTCGATTCAGACGATCTCCTTGCGAGCCATCCCTACCGCGAACCGCTGGCGATCCGGGGCGTGCGATGCCACGGCGGCTACGACTCGTCGGACAACTACGTCTCGCCGCGAACCCTCAACCGCGTGCCGGCGACTCGGGCGTGGCAGGAGCGTTATCGAAAGGAATTCGGGCATCCGCTGCTCGATCGCGCGACCGAGGAAACCCCGCCCCACTATCCAAATGTTGCGCAGGCCAAGTTCCTGCTCCGAAACGGGATCCGCGAACCCATGATCCGGACGCTGACTCGAATCGGCACTGTGGAAGGCTTCGGCGCCTCCATCCGGTTCGGCGCGATAGAGGACATCCAGCGCCATTTCGTCGAGGATCTTTCCGGTACCGCGACCGCCCATCTGACGCGCGGGCTTTACGAAGCGCACGCGCGCGACGAAGCCGGCTTCGACGACGAGGCCGGGCACAAGCAGATGTGGTGGGCCGCGCGCGATATCGCGTTCGAAAATCCCCCGGTCGAGGACCTGGCCGCCGAGATGCGCCGCGCAATGGGGATGCCGGCCGAGCCGCTTTCCGTCGCGGAGTTGATGCGCCTGATGGTGGAGCAGGCGATGGCAAACCGCGCCCTGCCCGCCGACATCGACCCGATGCTTGAGGCGCAGATCGCG
>JAJYMR010000399.1 GCA_021786815.1 Deltaproteobacteria bacterium | reverse complement strand
GGCGGAGGAGAAAGTCCGATTGGGCGTGGCACGCCAACAACTGGCCAATCCCGAGGAGCGGCGGGTTGTCGCGTATCACGAATCCGGCCACGCGGTGGTCGCATGGCTCAACCCGGCCGCCGACCCCGTGTACAAGGTGACGATCGTGCCGCACGGCCAGGCGCTCGGCCTGACCGAACAGGTTCCGGGCGAGGACCGCCATAACTACAGCCGCTCCTATCTGATGGCGCGGCTTGCCGTGATGCTCGGCGGACGAAGCGCCGAGGAAATCGTCTTTGGCGAGGTGACGACCGGCGCCGAGAACGACCTTGTCGCCGCGACGCGGCTGGCGCGCCGGATGGTGACGCGATGGGGGATGGGAAATCTCGGGCTTGTCGCCTTCAAGGCCGACGAGGAACAGCCTTTTCTCGGCTACGAGATCTCACAGGGCCGTGAGTACAGCGAAGCCACAGCCGCCCGTATCGACCAGGAAGTCCAGAGCCTTATCGAGCAGACGCATCAGGAAGTCCTCCGGATGCTGACCGACGCGCGCGAACGTCTGGACCGGCTGGTCCAGGCGCTTCTCGAACGCGAGACGGTTGCCCGCGGGGAACTTGCCGAGATTCTCGGACCGCGTCCCGAAGCGGGGCAGGATCACGCGGGACGGCTCGCTTCAGTGCGCCGCTAAAGGGGCGAGGCAACCGCTTAACCGAGCATCCGGTGCAGCGATTCGAGGTCGCGGCGGACCTGTTCGAGAACCTGACGCACGTGGTCGCGCGCCGGACCGGGGCCGTCGGAGGAATCGGGTTTTTCTTTTGGAGCCGGTTGCGCCGCCGGCTTTGCTCCACGGACGAGCGCGTCCATCCCGTGCTGGCGGATATACTTGTTCGCTCCCGCGATGGTGAAACCTTCGCTGTGAAGCAGGCGCTTGATGACCTGTAACGTCTGGATGTCGCTCGCCTGATAGAAGCGATGGCGCGAGCGGCTGTGCCTGGGCTTGAGGATCGGGAACTGGGTTTCCCAGAAGCGAAGGACGTAGGGCTCGACGCCGAGCGCGCGAGCGGCTTCGCCGATCTTCAACCCACGCTCGGGGATCGCGTCGCTCGTCGCGTGAGGCTTCGAAGATTTGCGGGTGGGTTTGCTGTTGCGCCGCTTGGAATCGGTCATGACCGCGCTTTGCCGTCGTTCACGATGCCTTTCAGGACCTGGCTCGGTTTGAACGTCAGCACACGCCGTGACTCGATGGTTATGGATTCCCCGGTTTGAGGATTTCGGCCACGGCGCGCCCGTTTATGGTTTACCATAAAGCTGCCGAAGCCTGAAATCTTGACCTTCTCTCCGCGGGAGAGACTATCGCGAATGATCGCGAAGACTTCTTCGACGATCTCGCCGGCTTCCCTCTTCGAGGAGCCAACCCGCTCGTAGATGATGTCCACGAGTTCGGCCTTGGTCATGCTGGGCGGCGTACTCTCCCCCGTTCTTCCGCTCGCTGCAAGCACGCTTTACTGTCTAAGTTCCGCTCCAAGCCGGGTCCGCGCCTGTTCGACCAAACCGGCGTGGGTCCGATTAACCTCTTCGTCGGTGAGCGTTCGGTCGGTCGCGCGGTAGCGCAGCGCCAGCGCGACGCTCTTGCGGCCCGGTGCGATGGCTTCTCCCTCGTAAACGTCGAACACTTCAACGCTCTCAAGCAACGCAGGCGCGATTTCGCGAATCGTCTTCAAGATCATGTCCGCCGGAAATTCCCGGTCGAGCACCAGGGCAAGGTCACGTCGCACTGCTGGAAACCTGGGCGGAGGCTCGATCGCGGGGCGCGGCGAAAGACCATAGGAAATGAGTTTTTGTAAGTCAAGCTCGCACAGAGTGCATTGTTCCGCCAAGCCGCGTTCCATTGCATCTTGCGGATGAAATTCGCCGACGTAACCGATAGGTTCCTCGCTAAGCAAGATCAGCGCCGAACGCCCCGGATGCAGGAAGGCGAGCGGATGCTCCGGCGCGGGCGCCTTGAAGCGCACCCGTTCGGCAACTCCCAGGGCGCGAAGATAGGCCTCGGCCACGCCTTTGAGCGTGAAGAATCCCGCCTTTACGCCCGGCCTTCCAATCTCGGACAGCGCGTAGTCGCCGTAGGACAGGGCGCCCAGATGGTAGCGCTCGACGACTTCGCCTTTGACGCGCGCGAACACCTTCGCGATTTCGAAAGCATGGAGCGCCGTCGCCTGGCGATTGAGGTTGAAGATGAGCGCCGCGAGCAATCCAGGCGCGAGGCTCCGGCGCATCTCGCGCAACTCCTCGGAGAGCGGGTTGTGCACGCTGAGCGGCTCGCCGTGACCGATTCCGGCGAACTTTTCGTTGTCGGCGGCGGAGATAAACGCGAGCGTGTCGATCTCGGTGAATCCCGCGCCGAGCATCACTTCGCGGGTATCCCTGAAGAACTCGCGCTCGCGATTGGCCGGCGCGTAACTGAAAACTCTCGCCGGCAGGGTTGCGGGAATCTCTTCGAGTCCCGAAAGACGCGCCACTTCTTCGGCCAAATCGGCTGCTTCATCCAGGTCCGAGCGCCAAGACGGCGGTATCACCTTGAGGGTGCCGCGCGCCTCGCCGCGTCTGACCGAAGCGCCGAGCGAGACGAGCCGGCGCTTCGCTTCGGCCGCGCTCGTCTCCACTCCGAGCAAAGCGGACATCCGATTGAGATCGAGCGCGATTTCGCGCACCGGCGCGGGGCGCGGCTCGAAGTCCGCGATGGCGCCCTCCGGCCGCGCATCTGCATAGCGCTTGAGCAGTTCCGCCACGCGCATCAGCGCCGCCGTCTGTCCGGCGCGATCGATACCGCGCTCGAAGCGGTAGCTCGCCTCGCTGCGCAGTCCGAGCCGCCGCGCGGTCTTCGCGACCGCGATTGGTTCGAAGTAGGCGCTTTCGAGCAGGATGGTTTGCGTCGAAAGGCCCACTTCCGAATTGAGGCCGCCCATCACGCCAGCGAGCGCAAGCGGCTTTTCCGGGTCGGCGATAACCAGGTCACCAGCCTCCAGCGCGCGCCGCGCGTTGTCGAGGGTAACGAACTCGCGATCGCTTCCGGCGCGGCGTACGACAATCGTGTTCGCGGCGATTCTATCGAGGTCGAACGCGTGCAGCGGCTGGCCCATCTCGAGCATCACGTAGTTGGTCGCGTCCACGACATTGTTGAGCCCGCGCATCCCGCAAAGTTCCAGCCGCCGGCGCATCCATACTGGAGACGGCGCGACCCTGACGCCGGTCATCTTGAGCGCCGCATAGCGCGGGCATTGCTCCGGCGCGGCCATCCGCACCGCGAACGAGGACGAGGCACCGTCGCCTTCATGGCGCTCGACACGGAGCGGGCGTGTCCGGGGCGCGTGGAGCCGCACGCCGAACAGCGCGGCCACATCGCGGGCGACACCGAGAATCGAAAGAGCGTCGCCGCGGTTGGCAAGAATCGCGATATCCAGCACGACGTCGTCGAGTCCCAGATAATCGGCGACCGGGGTGCCAAGCGGCGCGTCATCCGGGAGCGACAGGATACCGTGATGGTCCTGGGAGAGGCCAAGTTCGCGTTCCGAACAGAGCATCCCTTCGGAGCGGATGCCGCGAATCACGGCGGCCTCGAGTTCGGGCTCGTCTCCGAGCTTGGCTCCGACCGTCGCGAGCGCCGCCGTCATCCCGCGGCTCACGTTGGGCGCGCCGCATACAACCGAGAAGCGGCCAGCCGCGCCCGCGTCCACCTGGCAGAGGCTCAGACGGTCGGCGTTGGGATGCTTTCCGACGTCGAGCACGCGCGCCACGACCACGCCGGAGAACGAGGCACGCACTCGTTCGAGATTTTCGACTTCGAGCCCGGCAACCGTAAGCCGCCGCGCAATTTGCTCGACGGTTGCGTCGACGGAGACGAACTCCTCAAGCCATTTGAGCGGTACTTTCATGCCGCTCCTCCGGCAAGCGAGGGAAACTGTGCAAGGAAGCGCAGGTCGTTTTCGAAGAAAAGTCTCATATCGTCAACGCCAAGCTTGAGCAGGGCAGGGCGCTCGACGCCGAAGCCGAAGGCGAAGCCCTGGA
This sequence comes from Deltaproteobacteria bacterium, assembly GCA_021786815.1. Taxonomy (GTDB): domain Bacteria; phylum Desulfobacterota; class Binatia; order Binatales; family Binataceae; genus DTIX01. Next base: position 3,095 of record JAJYMR010000399.1, on the reverse strand, counting down.
ACTCCTCGGGGTCGAGCTTTACGGCGCGAAGCACGTTGGGATGAATCATCCCGCAGCCGAGAATTTCGGTCCATCCGGTATGCTTGCAGACGCGGCATCCCGCGCCCTTGCACAGCAGGCAATGGATGTCCACTTCGGCGCTCGGCTCGGTGAACGGAAAATAGCTCGAACGGAAGCGCACTCCCGTTTCGGGGCCGTAGAAGGCGCGCAGGAACTCGATAAGCACGCCCTTCAGATGCCCCATCGTGATCCGTCCCACGCGATCGACCATGAAGCCCTCGATCTGCGTGAACATCGGAGAGGCGCGCACCGAAAGCTCGTCGCGCCGGTAGCATCGCCCGGGGCATACCACGGCAAGCGGCGGTTTGCGCTCCTCCATCACGCGAATCTGACCGTTCGAGGTGTGCGAGCGAAGCAGCAGTCCGCCGCCGACCAGGAACGTGTCCTGCATCTCGCGCGCCGGATGGTCGGGCGGGAAGTTGAGCGCCTCGAAATTATGGAAGTCGTCCTCGACATCGCGCGTCATCGCGACCTCGAAGCCCATCGAGACGAAGATGTCGAGCATCCGTTCCAGGATTTGCGTAACCGGATGGATTCGTCCGCGCGGAACGCGCGCGCCCGGCAGCGTGACGTCGAGTCTGGCCTCGGCGAGTGAACGCTCGAGCGCGCCCTGGCGGAGCCTGAGCTTGAGCGCCTCGATCCGTTCTTCGAGTTCGCGTTTGATTTGGTTGACGAGCTGCCCGATTGCGGGCCGTTCGGCCTGCGGCACCTCGCGCATCCCGCGCATCACTTCGGTAAGCTCACCGGAGCGGCCGAGCACGCGCACGCGCACGGCCTCGATCTGCTGGTCGGAGGCGCCGTCAGTCAGTTCGTCTAGCGCGCGCCGCCTGATTTCCTCGAGTTGTTCTTTCATCGAAGGCCTTGCGGGTCTTCCTTTCCCGCTTTCAAATGAAAAAACCATGTGGCGCGGAAAGCCACATGGTTTCTCGGTGCGCAGGCGAAGGAAGTTCGGTTCCCGGACTAAGCGGTTTGGAGCCCGAGCGCGCTCTTCGCGGTGCGCACCAGCTCGGTAAACAAGCCGTCACGCTCGATAGCGAGCGCGGCGATCTGTTTGCGGTCGAGCGACACGCCGGCCTTGGCGAGTCCCTGCATCAGTCGGCTGTAGGAGAGCCCGAATTCGCGGGCGAGCGCGTTGATACGGGTAATCCAGAGCGAGCGGAACTCGCGTTTCTTCTGTTTGCGGTCGCGATAGGCGTAAGTAAGGCCCTTTTCGGTGGTGTTGCGGGCCTGCCGGTAGACCTTGCGCCCTCCGACATATCCTTTGGCCAGTTCGAGTTGCCGTTTGTGACGGCGGCGGGTTTTGGCTCCGCCCTTTGCACGCGGCATCGGTCGTAAGTCCTTCCGTTGATTTGTTGCGCGTCTTTACTTTACGCGTAAGGCATCAGGGCCGCGATAACCCTGGCCTCGGTCTTGTTGAGCATCGCGCTGTGCCTGAGCCCGCGCTTGCGGTTGGGGCTCTTGCTGGAAAGCAGATGGCGCAGGTAAGCCCTTTTGTGCTTCACCTTTCCTTTCTTGGTGAAGGAGAAGCGCTTGGCCGCTGCGCGGTTGGTCTTTATCTTGGGCATCGGGCTTGGCCTCTTTCCCTGTCAAACCTTCATTTCGGCGTGAGCAGGACCGACATGTTTCGGCCCTCCATCCGTGGCGTTCCTTCGGGCTGTGCGATGTCCTTGATCTGTTCGATGATCCGCTGCATCAGCGCCTGCCCCAGTTCCGGATGGGTAATCTGCCGGCCGCGAAACGAAACCGAGAGTTTAACACGCTGGCCTTCCTCAACAAAGCGCCTGATGTGCTTTATCTTGAAGTCCACGTCGTGCTGCCCGGTAAGCGCGCCCATCTTGACTTCCTTGATGCCGCTGGTGGGACCGCGCTTGGCTTCGTGTGTTTTTTTCTTCTGGGCGTAGCGGTACTTGTCGTAGTCGGTGATTCTGCACACGGGCGGCCGGGCCGCGGCCGCGACCTCGACCAGGTCGAGTCCCTTGCTCTCCGCGATACGCAGGGCCTCGCTGACCGTCATGATGCCGACCTGTGAGCCATCGACGTCGATTACCCGGATTTCGGGCGCCCGGATCTGGGTGTTGACCCTGACCTGGGGCTCTCTTGTTGGCGGGGTTCTGAAAAATTTACGGATAAGTCACCTCCTCGCGGCGTCTTGCGCCGCTGCCTGAACCGGTATCGCGTTACGCTGGAAGGGGCTCGCTCTTGAGCCGCTGGACGAAACCCTCCAGTGACATTGGTTCGTTCTTGGCTCCTCTGAGCAGCCGCACCGATACCGCGCGCGACTGCGCTTCGCGTTCTCCGACCACGACCATATATGGAACTTTCTGAAGTTCCGCTTCGCGGACCTTAAATCCCAGCTTTTCGTTACGCAAATCGGCCGAGGCGCGAAATCCTTCGCCTCTCAGCAATTGCGCCACCTCGTTTGCGTACGCCTCGACCTTCTCGCTCAAGGAAAGCACGCGCACCTGCTCGGGCGCGAGCCAGAACGGAAAGACTCCACCGGTGTGCTCGATCAGAACGCCGATAAAGCGTTCCAGCGAGCCAAGGATCGCGCGATGGATCATCACCGGGCGCGCCTCGGTGCCCGCGGCGGTCGTATAGGTGAGGTCGAAGCGCTCGGGCAGATTGTAGTCGAGCTGGATGGTTGCCACCTGCCATTTGCGCTTGAGCGCGTCGGGCACGTAAATCTCGATTTTTGGCCCGTAAAACGCACCTTCGCCGGGATTTTCCTCCCAATGAAGGCCGTTTCGGGAAAGCGCGTTGCCGAGCTTGGCCTCGTTCTCGCGCCACTGCTGTTCGCCGCCCATGTGCTCGGTGGGCATCGTGGCCACCTTGAATTCGACCGCCTCGAAACCGAGCGCCGAGTACACCTCGCGCACCATCCGGAGGTTGAGATCGACTTCGGCCTCTATCTGCTCGGGCGTGCAAAAGATGTGCGCGTCATCCTGCGCCATCGAGCGCACCCGCTCGAGCCCGTGAAGCGTGCCCGAGCGCTCGTTGCGATGGAGCCGTCCGAAATCGGCGAGCCGGACCGGAAG
>JAJYMR010000343.1 GCA_021786815.1 Deltaproteobacteria bacterium | reverse complement strand
CAAGATAAGGGCTTACGCGCTTCAGGACACCGGGCTCGACACGGTCGAGGCGAACCTTGAACTGGGCTTCGACGAGGATTTGCGCGACTATGGAATCGGCGCGCAGATACTGCGCGATCTGGGCGTGGGCGAAGTCAGGCTTCTTACCAACAACCCGCACAAAATCCTGAGCCTCAGGCGTTACGGTGCGATCGTGACGCGGGTCGCGCTCGAGGTCGAGCCGCACGAAGGCAATATCAACTATCTGCGCACCAAGAAGGAAAAGCTCGGCCATCTCTTTTCGGACCTGAAGCTGATCACCTGAGATTTTCTGGAGAAAAGCGCTCGCGCGGCGATTTGCCGCCGGGCCGCGACGGTTATGGGAGTTAGGCATATCGGCCGCGAGCTCGCGCTCAAGGCCTTGTACAGAATCGATATCTGCGGCGGCGCCTCCAGCGAGGACCTCGCGGTTTTCTTTGGAAGCTTCCCGTGCGACGAGCGCGCCCGTCGGTTCGCCGAGCGCCTTATCGAGGGTGTCAGGCGCGACCAGCGGGAACTCGACGGCTATATCGCCGACGCGCTGGAGCACTGGACGGTCAAGCGGCTCTCGCGTATCGACCATAACATCATGCGCCTGGCGGTGTGGGAGTTGCTCAACCTCGAGGACGTGCCCGCACGCGTCACGATGGACGAGGCAATCGAACTTGCAAAGACCTACGGCGACCAGGAGTCGGGCCGCTTCGTCAACGGAGTGCTGGACCAAATCGCCGAGCGACTAAAGCTGAAGCGCAAAGGTGAGGAGCGCACGTCTGCCAAATCCGCCTAGGCCGGGGCTCGCGTGGCTCGCGGCCGTGGCCCTGGGCGCCGCCGGATGCGGATATCAGTTCGCATCCTCTGGGACCAATCTGCCCAGCGATGCGCATACCATCTACGTCGCGAAATTCACCAACCAGACCCGGATCACCGGTGTCAGCGCGCAGTTCATGCGGTACCTGAAAGACGAGATTGCGAAACACGACCGGCTGGAACTGGTGAACAGCCCGCGCGATGCCGACCTTGTTCTGCACGGGACGATAGTCGCCAACCTGCGGATGCCGGGCGCGTTCAATTCCGTGCTCGAGCCGACGATTTATAACGAGTCGCTGACGGTGAGCGCGAGCCTGACGGACAATCACACGCACAAGGCGCTCTGGAGCGTCGGCAGCCTGAGCAACATCCAGCAGTTCGCGCCCGTCTCACAGGCGGTCGTCACGACGACGCCCACGTTTCTTCAACAGAACCTGAGGGCCAATGATTTGGCAAAGATGACCGATATCCAGGTTGCCCGCACCCAGGAACTCAGCGCGCGCAGCCAGATGATGGCGGGACTCGCCCAGCGCCTGTACGACTCGATGTCCGAAGGCTTCTAGGAAAAGCCCAGCCGGGAGGCTTCGGCCCGCACAGGAGGCGCGCAAACGGATGCCCTCGGATACGGTCCTCAACGTTCTCGGCGCGCTTTCGAGCGCGCGCAAGCTTCCGCCGGTCATCCTGATTGCAGGCCAGCATGCGTTTCTTCGCGAATACGCTCTTTCAGCGCTCGCCCGGCGCCTTGCCGCCGAGGGCTTCAGCTATCGCTCGCTTCAGATCTCCGCAGCCGGCGACTTGGCCGCACTCGTCGACGAAGTCCGGGGCTCGGACCTGTTCGCACCCAAACGGTTAATCGCGTGCCGGGTGCTGCGCTCGTACCGGGAACGCGCAGGGGCCAACGAACCCGAGGGCGAAGATACGTCCTCGTCCGGACGCGGCACCGACTCCGCGCTTGCCGAGGCTGTCGCCGAGGCGGCGCCGCCCAACCATCTTGTCCTGCTCTACGAGCGCGACAATGCTCCCGCGAAGGTGCGGCGCGCCGCGGAGGCGGCCGGGCTGGTGATCAATTGTCCAAGGCCGTTCGACAACCAGTTGCCGCGCTATGCGCAGCTCTTCGCGCGCGCCGAGGGCTTCGCAATTTCCCCGCGCGCGGCCGAGATGCTCGTGTCGCGTCACGGCGGCGACCTCGCGGCGGTCGCGAACGCGCTCTCCCGGCTTGCGATCACCGCCGAGCCGGGCGCAACGCTCGAAGCCGCGGATCTGAACGAAACCGGGTCCGCGCGACTCCCCGAACTTTTCGAGATAGCCGAGAGTCTTGCCGCGGGGCGGACCTCGGCCTGCATGACGCAACTTGCGCGGGCGCTTGCGTCGGGGCGCGACCCCGTGGAAATCCTGTCGCTCGAGGTCGTGCCCACGCTGCGCCGGATGATGATGGCGGCCTCGATGATGGCGGCGCGAAAGGGCGCCGCAGAAATCGCCGCTGCGATGGGCTTTGGTCCGTCGAGCCCGCTTGCGACGCGCGCAATCGAAGGCGCGAGACGCTTCGGGCCGGTGCGCCTCGCCGAAACCTACGCCCGCGCCGCAGGGCTGGATCGCGATTTCAAGAACGGGGTGATAAAGGGACGATCTGAGGCGCTATCGGCGCTGGTGCTCGACCTGATGGCGGACGAACGCCGGCCGCAAGCCGAGCGATAAGGCAAACAGTGCGCGGAAAATCGTCCCCGGAGCGATCAGGCTCCGGCCTGCTCCGCAGGTTTGGCGGCGTAGGTCCGATGCAGCCGGGCTGAGAGGCGGCTGATTTTGCGGCTCACGGTGTTGCGATGGAGCGTGCCTTTGCTGCTCGCCTTGGTCAATGCGCTTACGGCTGCGCGCAGGCTGGCTTCGGCGACGGACTGGTCGCCTCCGGCGATGGCGTCGAGCGCCTTCTTCACAACGGTGCGTACGCGGCTCTTTACCAGGCGATTGCGCTCGTGCCGCTTGAGGTTCTGGCGATGGCGCTTAATCGCCGACGGATGATTCGGAATATGAGGCATAGTCTGATTTAGCTAACAGTCCCTTATCTTCCGGTCAATACGGTACCGGCCAGCCGCCCCTGGCGTGACGCTTCTTCGCGGCGATTATTGCTCACCTTGCTGCTTCGCCTCGCGCCACAGCGCGTCCACCTCGGCAGGCGAAAGCCGCGTCAGATCGAGGCCGCGCGCTGCGGCAAGCCGTTCGACCGCCTGGAAGCGGCCGACGAACTTGTCGCACGCCTCGAGCAGTTTTTCCTCGGCGTTATGACCGAGGAAGCGCGGCGCATTGGCGAGCGCGAGCAGCATGTCACCGATCTCGGACGCCGCAGCTTCGGTTTCGCCGCGTTCAAGTTCGGCATCCACTTCGTCGAGTTCTTCGCGGACCTTGGCCAGCACTTCGCGGACGTTCGCCCAGTCCATCCCGGAGCGCCGCGCGTGCTCACCGAGCTTTTGCGCGCGCATCAGGGCGGGCAATCCGCGTCCGACGCCGGCAATTCCCGTATCGCCTTTCTCGGCGCGCTTCATCTTCTGCCAGTTGGCCAGCACCTGCTCGGTGGTCTCGGCCTTTACCTCGCCGTAAACGTGCGGATGGCGCCGGATGAGCTTGTCGGCCGCTTCGCGCACCACGTCTTCGAGCGAGAATCGCGATTCGTCGGCGGCGATGACCGAGACGAACAACACCTGGTCGAGCAGGTCGCCGAGTTCCTCGCGCAATTCGGCGTTGTCGCCGAGCCGGATCGCTTCGGCGACTTCGTAGGCCTCTTCGAGCACATGGCGCGCCGTGACGGCGATCGTCTGCTCGCGGTCCCATGGACATTCGCGTCTCAGGCGGCGGATCACGGAGACGAGCCGCGCGAACTCACGAATCTCAGCGGGTTCGGCTTGGGAGCTCATGACGCTTAGAGACTAGCACGAGACGCGCAGCCGCCGCAGGCCTTGCGCGCCGGAGCCGGAGCCATGCCAGTTTGTGGCGCGGGATCTTCCTATCCGGCGATTATCGGTGAAAGCACCTTGGTTTCGAGGAATTCCGTGAGGTCCGAGATGCCGCGCGCGGTGATTTCGTGGCCGCAGTCATACTCGCGATAGACGAGCGGGATGCGAAGCTCGCGCAGATGCTCGACCGATTCGCGCGCCCGCGAGAGTTCTATCATGTCGTCGGCGCGCCCATGCTGAACCATCGTGGGCATCCGGCTGAGCGCGTCGGTGTTCGCGACCGCCGTTTCCTTGAGCTCGGGCGGAAACCAGGTCGAAATTCCAATCAGCGCGGCAAACATCTCGGGGCGTCTGAACGCGATCCGGTACGCCATCACGCCGCCCTGGCTGAAGCCGAGCAGAACGAGCTTGCGCGGGTCGACCGGATAGCGCTTGAGAGCGGTTTCGATGAAGCCCGCAGTGCGCTCGGCAGCCTCGGACACCTGAGCAGGTTCCGGCGGCGTGCCCATCCGTATCGGAAACCATCCGTAACCCACGATCGGGCCGATAGGCACTTCCAGCGGCCCCTGCGGGCATATCACCATGAAGCGCCCGCCTGCGATGTACGGCGCGAGCGAGAGAAGATCGAGCGAATTGGAGCCCCATCCGTGAAGGGCGATGATGGCCGGATGGGGGCCGTCCCCGGCGGGTTCGTAAACCGTGTGAATCAGCTCCATCGGTGCTCCTCTCGGCTCGTGCGGTTCGTGAATCATAGACGCCTGCGGCGTTTCAGGCCAAATGCTCGCCGAGGGTTCATCGCGTCGGCTGACTTCGCTATCGTAACCAACGCACTTAGCGACTGCGGAGGGCAGGGCGCGGGTGGGGCCGGTTAGTTGACGCAAATCAGGACCATCAAAAACCAGTGGGCCAGGTGGAAGACCGCCGCATTGCTCGCCGCAGCCGTGGCGCTCGCAGCCGCGCCAGGGCCCGAGGGCCAAAGCGGAAAGTTGGTCGGATTCTTCGCCGGCCTCGGGCTGCTCGCGATAGTTGGATATCAGGCGGCTCGCCTGTTCGGACCGTTGATTCGCGAACGCGACCGGGGCTTTGCGTCGGCGGTCGTGGTCCTTTTGCTCCTGTGGATCGTTAAAACCGCCGCGCTGCTGGTCTTGCCCGGGTTCCGCGTCGATGTCGGAACCTATGAGGCGTGGGCGCTGGCGCTCGTGAATCACGGTCCGGCGCACGCGTATCATGCCGGATACTTCCTCGACTACCCGCCCGGTTACCTCTACGTGCTATGGGCGGCGGGTTTCCTAGGCGAGAGTTTTCACGCGGCCGGCACTGCGCTTCGGATAATCATCGAAAGCCCGGCGCTCGCGGCCGATTTCGTCCTTGCCGCCGCGATGTTCGCGTGGGTCAGACGCTCGGCGCGTCCGGCGATGGCAGTGCCGGCGATGCTGATGGTCGCGCTCAACCCGGCGATGATTTTCGACAGCGTCGTGTGGGGCCAGACGGACTCGGTCTTCACGCTCGTGATGTGGCTCACGGCCGTGGCGCTCGTCGCCGAGGAATACGAAGCCGGATGCGCGCTCGCGGCGGTTTCGGTGTTGCTCAAGCCGCAAGGCCTGATGCTGCTGCCGGTGGTCGGATTGTGGACGCTCTTGAAAACCGATTGGCTGCGATGGTTGCGCGCGGCGCTCGCTTTTCTCGCCGTGTTCGTGGTCGGAATCCTGCCGTTCCAGATAGGCCATCGGTGGGACTGGATTATCGGCCTGTACGCGTCGGGCGCGGCCTATTATCACGAGACCACGGTCAATGCGTTCAACCTGATGGCGCTGATTGGCGGGATCCGCCAGCCCGACTCGGGGACCGTGCTCGGGCTCTCGTACTTCGTGCTCGGGATGGGGACGATGGTTCCGCTGTTCGCGTTCGCCGCGTGGGTGCTCTGGCGCAGGCGAACGGCGAGCGGGCTTTTCTATGCCTCATTTATCGCGCTGTTCGGCTTCTTCATGCTCGCGCCGCGGATGCATGAGCGTTATCTGTACCCGGCGCTCATCTTTGCGATACCGCTTGCGCTCGAGAGCGCGCAGATGCTGCTCGTGTTCGGACTTCTCACGCTGACCTGCCTGTTCAATCTCGCCTACGTGCTGCACGTGCTCGACACGGTAGTGTTTATGAAAGCCCACGATCCGTTTGCGCTCGCGTGCGCCGGCATAAACCTGGCCGTGTTCGTGCTCGCGGTTCACTACGGAATCACAGGGTTGGGAAACGAGACTGCAGAGAAGAACGCGCTTGCCGAACTGTTCGAGCGGTTCAAAGCGCCTGCGGCCGTGGCGCTCGAGGCGGCGGGCGAGCCTGGCGAACCGGCGCCGCTTGCGTGGCTCCGGCTCGACACGCTCATTCTCGGCGCGCTCGTGCTGGCGGCTGCGGCGACCCGCTTCTGGCGTCTCGGAACGCCACCCGAGATCGTTTTCGACGAAGTGCATTTCGTCAACCAGGCGCGCCATTACCTGCACGGCGAGCCGTTCCTCGACCCGCATCCTCCGCTCGCGAAGCTCCTGATCGCGCTCGGAATCCTGCTCTTCGGCGACCATCCGTGGAGCTGGCGCGTGGGCAACGCGACGATGGGCACGATTCTGGTCGGCGTGACGTACCTGTTCGGGCGGCGCATCCTCGGCTCGCGGCTTGGCGCAGCGCTCGCGGCGGGATTCATCGTGTGCGACGGGATGTTTCTGGTCGACTCAAGGGTTGCGGTTATCGATATCGTCTATCTGACCTTTGCCGCGATTTCCTACCTGCTGCTGTTCCGCTTTATCCAGACCGACGGGTTGCTCGAAAAGCGCAAAGTTCTGCCATGGATCGGCGTCGCGCTCGGCCTATGCCTCGGGAGCAAACTCTATATTCCCGCCTTCACCTGTGTCTTCGTCGCCGCTTTTATCGCTTACGACCTGTGGCGCGCGCCCGAGCGCTTCGGGGATGAAGCACGCGCCGGAGCGACAACGGGCTCGACGCGTGAGTGGCGGATAGTCGCGGGCGTGACGATGGTCGCCGCCGTGACGACGTTCTTTTATCTGCTCACCTTCCTGCCGCATTTTCTGCTCGGATGGTGGGGTGGGATCGGCGATCTGTTCCACTACTACACGCGGGTTATCTGGTACGAGAACGCCGTCGCCAACGCCACCCATCCTTACGCCTCGCCGTGGTGGACCTGGCCGCTGATGCTCCGGCCGATCGCGTACTGGCAAAACTTTCCGAAGACGGGCAAGGTGGCGACGATCTGGGGCGGCGGGAATCCGCTGCTTTGGTGGGGCGCGCTCAGCGCGATTACGATCACCGCGGTCCGCGCGATCGAGCGCCCGAGCATCGGGCGTTCGTTCCTCGTGCTCGGCTATCTTGGCTATCTGCTGCTTTGGGTCTGGATCGG
>JAJYMR010000120.1 GCA_021786815.1 Deltaproteobacteria bacterium | reverse complement strand
GACGGACCGTTCCGCACCCGCGGCGAATGGGTCGAGATGTATCGCGAGATGCCGAGTGCGTCGAGCCTTGGCCTGGCTGCCTACCCCGGTTGCTGCGGCAGCGACAATCGGCAAGGATGGTACTGGCAGGCGGGTTACTTCCTGTACGGCATACCCCATCCGGACTTGGGCGCCTTCGAGCAGTACTTCGACAAGACCGAATTCCTGGTGCGTTACTCGGGCATAAACGAGAGCGGAAGCGTCTTGGAGGATATCGCGACCACGCCTTCGTTCGGCTTCAACGGTTCGCCCGCGGTCTTTGCTCCGCACGCGCGTGAAGTCGCGCTCGGACTCGACTACTGGATCGCACCGTCGATCGTCTGGCAGACCGAGGTTGATTTCGAGCTGCCGGAAGCCGGAGGCACCCTGTATACGTTCGGTGGCCTCAACAAACCGCTGGCAAGCGCCGTCGGCGCAACCAGCAACGATCAGGCAGTGCTAACCCAATTCACGATCGGGTTCTGAGGAAGGCACGGGAGGAGGAGAACCACGATGAAGAGACTTGCTATCGTCCTGGCGCTGGTTGTCCCGATGCTCATGAGCACCGTGCCCGCCATGGCTGCCCAGCAGTTGACCGCGGCCGAGAAGCAGAAGCTCTTTCTCAAGGGCGCAAAGCTGTGGCCGATCTACTGCAATCACTGCCATAACGCGCGCAACCCGGCGGAGTTCGCTCCCTATCAGTGGGACGCGATCATGATGCACATGCGTACGCAGGCGAACCTGCCGCCTGAGGATGCGGAGGCGGTCCTCCAGTTCCTGAAGACGGCGCGCTGAGCAGCGTCATCGAGGACGTTTGATAACCGCAAACGGCGCGGGGCTTCCCGCGCCGTTTGTTTTTTCCGCAAGCGCTCCGCGTCGGTCGCCTGCGTGTCGAGCCGAGCGCGCCCACTTTCCAATTGCCTTAACACCGTCCGGCGTTAGACTGAATTTTGGGCACGCGCGGACACGATATGCCGGGCCAACAAACGGTCCGTCCCACCAACAGTTCGGTCAGGAGAAGCAGCGATGAAGTTTTTGGTGATGGCGAAAATTCGCGCCGGCACGCCGCTTCCCAGTGCGGCGGTTCAGGGCCAGAAAGAGGTTATCAACCGTTTTCTGAAATCCGGCGTCAACGATTGCGTCTATTTGTTTCCCGACGGAGGCGGTTTTGGGATCGTGAACGCGGACTCGGGGGAGCATCTCATGCAACTGCTCACCGAGATTCCCACATATCCGTTTCTCGATTGGGAAGTTCGGACCCTTTCGGAATTCAACCAGGGGATGGACCGGGTGATCCAGGCGCTGAAAAGCCAGGGCCTGTAACGCATCGATCCCGTTCCGGCGTCCAGCCCGGTCCGCCGTGCCCCGCGGACTTGGGCCGCGCGCGTCCTTCGGATCTTCCGCACTCCCGGAAACGACCTTGACCGCTCGTGGAGAGCCGTCGGGTCCTGCGCCAGGAAGTGCGGATTTACTGCGGCGCATCCTGCTATTGTGCCGGTGTTTCGCTCGAACGGAGAGTCGGGCGGCTTGCGATGGAGTTCGCCTTCACACACGGGCACGACGCGTACGCCTTTCTTGCGCAGGTCAAAGACTTCCTGGTCCGGCGCGAGGCCGAGAACAACCTGGTGCTCGGAATCCTGGCCGGCATAATCGACGGCCGCCAGACTTTCAGCGACGAGCCGCCGCTGATGCTCGCGGTCGAGAACGCGACGGGAATTCAACTGGTCGCGCTCCGGACGCCGCCGCACAACCTGCTTCTTTCGACGGCCGTGAATGATGGCGCGATTAAGGAGCTTGCACGCGAGCTTTACGACGCCGGGCATCGGTTGCCGGGAGTCAACGCATCGTCTCGGGAGGCGAATGTCTTCGCCGAGGCATGGAGCGACATCAGCGGCGCCACAGCGAGACTGGCTGAATCCCAGCGAATCTACAGCCTCGAACGCCTCAATCCCCCGCGTCCCGTCAGGGGCGAGCTTCGTCGTTGCGACGGACGGGACCTCGCGCTCGCCACCGAGTGGATGAACGCGTTCGTTCGCGACATAGGCGAGCCTCAGGTCTCCACGGACGCGCGCAGATGGATCGGTGCGCGCAACGCGGGGCTGTTCTTCTGGATCGACGGGAGCCCGGTTGCGATGGCTGGGTTTTCCGGGCCGACCCCGCACGGCATCAGGATCGGCATGGTGTACACGCCGCCTAAGATGCGCCGGCGCGGTTACGCGAGCGTGTGCGTTGCAGCGCTCAGCCAGCGGATGCTCGACGAAGGGCGCAAGTTCTGCTTCCTGTACACCGACCTGGCAAATCCTACTTCGAATCACATCTACCAGGAGATTGGCTACCGTCCGGTCTGCGACTCAGCCATGCTGATGTTCGAAAGCTGACGCGAATCGTACCGCCGCGCGAGCAATTTGTTATTGCGCGTGACTCCGTCGAGTCCCCCTAGCCGTTCGATTCGGTGAACGCGGAATACACCAGCGTGCGCAACTCGCGCCGGATCGGATAGGTGCTCGACGGCATCAACTGCGTCATGAATATCGCGATCAGCTCTTCCTTCGGATCGATCCAGAAATAGGTCGAAGCCGCTCCGCCCCACGAGTAATCGCCGACACTGCCCGGAATCATCGTTCTCGTCGTGTCGAGCGTCACTGCGAAGCCGAGCCCGAAGCCGACGCCATTGTACGTCACCTCGCTGAACAGCGAACGCGACATCGCGGGCAGGTCCTTGCCGCCCGGCAGATGGTTCAGCGTCATCAACTGGATCGTCTTGGGGCTCAAGAGCTGCGCGCCGTCGAGCGTCCCGCCGAGGATAAGCATCCTGCAGAACCGCAGGTAATCGCCCACCGTCGACACCATCCCGCCGCCGCCCGAAAACAGCGTCGGCGGTTCAAGGTACGGGCTGTTTGCCGGATCGTCGAACAGCATCATCGCGCCGTTGGGCGTCGCCGAGTAGCACGCCGCAAGGCGTTCCCGTTTGGCGGCCGCCACGTGAAAGCCGGTATCGGTCATCCCGAGCGGCTCGAGGATATTGCGGCGCACAAATTCGTCAAAGGACACGCCCGAAATTTTGCCGACGAGATATCCGAGCACGTCGGTCGATACCGAGTAATTCCACGCGCTGCCCGGCGAGAACTCGAGCGGCAGCCGCGCAAGGTCGCGGACCATCGCGTCGAGCGTCGCGCCCTGGACGCGCTCGCCGACGCGCAGCTTGCGATAGGCCGCATCGACGTTGGTGGTCTGCTGAAAGCCGTAGGTCAGGCCCGACGTATGGCGCAGCAGGTCGACTATCAGCATCGGACGCGCCGGGCGCTCGGTGCGAAACGTCTCCATGAATCCGCCCTGGTAAACGCCGAGGTCCTTCCACTCCGGGATGAACCGCTCGACCGGATCGTCGAGCGCAACCATTCCCTGCTCCACCAGCATCATGAAGGCGACGCTCGTGATCGGCTTGCTCATCGAGTAGATGCGAAAAATCGTGTCCTCGCGCATCGGCTTGCGCCGCTCGACGTCGGCCATTCCGAGCGTGCTCAGATGAGCAATTTCGCCGCGCCGCGCGACGAGCATCACGGCGCCCGGAATCCTGCCCGGGTCGATATAACGGCTCAGCAGGAAGCGGTCGATCGTTTCGAGGCGCGAGGCTGACATGCCGGCGGCGGGCGATTTGCTGCTCATGGGCTCCCTCTTCTTTTGATTTGAGCCGAATTCCGGCTTCAACTGGCCGCGAACTCATCGAATCCTCATATAGATTGGATGGTTTTCCTCGGCAAGCTCGTAGAGCGCGCACACGCACTTTCGGGCGCGGCAAGCCGCGCGGCCCTAACCCTGGAGCGTGAAAATCACGGGAATATCCACGATCACGCTGACCGGCGTTCCGTCCGCGTTGCGCGCCGGGCTGAACCGCCATTGGCGGACCGCGCGCACGGCGGCTTTGTCCAGAAAGGCAATCGAGCGCACCACTTTGATATTGCGGATACCGCCGTCGCGGCCAATGATCACTTCGACAACCACACGCCCGGCGATGCCGCGCACGCGCGCGCGCAACGGATAGACAGGAAGCACGCGTTTCAGGATACGCGGTGGATGGGCCACGGTTCCTGCGGGAAACGGACCGGCGCTGGCCAATCCGAGACTCTCCTCGCCTGCCTTGTGACCACCTGCGGGCTCTCCGGAAGTCACGTTGCCGGTGCCGGAAGCGTTTTTCGCCTCGCGCTCCGATGGTTGCGCGGGCGGTTTTTTTTCGACGACGGCGGTTTCGGCGCGCCGTGAAATCGCGTGAGCCCGCGTGACCTTCTTCCGGACCTTCTTGCGGCGCGAGACCCTGGTTTTATGCAGCGGCGCGACGATTTTGCTTGCGCGAGGAACCCGGACAGGAGATTTGGCGGGAGCGGGCGAAGCCGTCCGTCCCGCCCTCAGGCCGGGTCCGCCCGGAGCGAACAATGAGATGCGGATAGGCTCGACCGGCGCGGGTTTTTTGGGAATCCCGACGAGCCATACGACGCCGCCAATCAGCAAAGCGTGCGCGAGGATCGAAAGCAGGAATGCGGACGCGCCGGGCATCAATCGCCCGCGACGTCCGTCTTCAGGTTCGTCCGTCCAATTCCCGCTCGATATGCTCCGCTCCGCCTCCTCGGCGCGCTCGGGATTACGGATCTGCCTTACAGATGCCATCTAATGCCGCCGTAGAAACTTCTCCCGTCGCCCGGATCGAAATAGCGCTGGTCGCCGGCGTCCGGAGCAATCGCCGCGGCCCACGACGCGTTCATCAGATTCGAGGCTTCGAAGAACAGGCGGCAATGCCACGGCTTGTAGTTGTAGCCGGCGCGCACGCCCACCAGCTTGTAGGGCGGCGCGTAAACCGTATTGAGGCTGTTCACCGCCCATCCGCCCGGCACCGTATAGACGTAGGGCTGCAGCCAGAAGCCGTCGTCGTTCTGATATGTAACTTCCGCGTCGATCCGGTTTTCGGGCGCAAGTCCCGGTATCTGGTTGTTGCCATAGGTGGGATTGTTGACGAAGCGGAAATACGACCACGTGTAGGCGACTCGCGCGGCAATCTGGTCGTGCTGTCCCTCGATCCCAAAAAGGCGCGATACGTTTTTGAGCAGCGTCGCGCCGAGCCCCGCCTCGACCCCGGTATGGCGCGTGTGCGGCGCGTTGATGTAGCTCGGAATGACGAACTTGGCGCCCGGGAACGGAAGCCGGTTGAAGTTCAGAATCTCGTCGTAGATCTCGTAATCGTAAGCCGCGAGGTCCCAATGGAAGCGCTTCTTCCATGAACCGCGAGCGCCGGTTTCGAATTGCCATCCCCGCTCCGGCAAGAGCGAATCGACGCTGGCGGTCGCGGGGTTCTCGTCGGGGGCCTCTTCCTCCTTGAGAATCGGCGGCTGATAGGCACGGCTGATGTTTCCGAAGAACTGCACGGTCGGTTCGAGCCGGTAAACGAAGCCGACTTTCGGCTCAAGGCCCGAGAAGAAATTGACCACTCCTGTCGGCGCATAATCCTTGGTCGACGCGAATCCCGATACCGAGCGTCTCGCGTAGTCGAGCCTGCCGCCCATCACCAGGCTCAGCTTGCGCGTCACGTCGAAGTCATCCTCGGCATACAGGCCGAGCGCGAGCGCGCGGTCCCACTGGTTTCTGAGCATCGCGCCGGTTTGACCCTTTTCGTTGGCGTAATTGAGGTCCCTCCACATCGTGCCGCCGTACTGAATGCCGGCGGTCAGGTAATTGCGGTGGTTGAAGAGCCGCGCATGATTGAGATAGCGCGCCTCGCCGTTCCAGGCGTATGTGCTTCCCTCGACGATGGCGAATGGAAGCGGATTCGAATAGTTGTGCCAATAGAACTGCCCGTAGAGCTCGAGCATCTGGTCTTCGCCGATCGGCTTCGTCACGGTCAGGCCCGTGCGCGCGAAATCGAACTGGCGTGCGGCGCGGTCGGCAAGGTAGGTCGGGTCGGGCTGTGTCGGGTTGTCGATCAGCTCGCTGCGCGTGACCTCGCCCGGCAGGTCTTCGCTGTCACTCAGGTACGACGTATCCAAGCGCACGGTCGCGCCGTCGTCACCCGTGTATCCGACCGTGCCGAACATCCGCCGCTGCACCTCTATCTCGTGGCCGCGAAACCCTCCCATCTCCGTGTCACTGAGTCCCAGGTATGAGTCCCATCGCCCGTCCACGTGGCCCGAGCCGACATAATTCTTGACAAAGCCGTAGGAGCCGAATTCCGAATCCGTCTCCAGCGCCGGCGCGTCGTATCCCGTCTTGGATACCAGGTTGATCGCGCCGCCCATCATGTCGCCGCCGAAGCGCAGCGCACTCGCTCCCTTGTAGACGTCGATGCGTTTTACAAAATCCATGTCGAGCGGCTGCGTGATTGCCAGCCCGTCGGCCTGGTTGAGCGAGAACCCGTCCTGCAGAAGGCTGATGCCCCAGGTTTCGTACCTGCTCTCCATGCCCGAACCCCGGATCGATATCTGATTGTCCTGCGAGGCCCCTTGTCGTGAGCCTGCCGTTACGCCGGGGACGAAGTCCAGCACATCGCCCAGGTTGGAGGACCTGCGCCTGCGTATATGCTCCTCGGTGACCTGCGCGACCGCTCCGGGGCTACGGTCGAGCTGCTTGAGCGCCTCCTTGTTGCTCATCAGGCGCGACGGCAAAAGGCGCTGGGCGTGCACGACCACCGGCGCAAGAACCACTTTCTTTCCGGCCGAGTTCTTTTTGTTGTGCGATGGCGGAGCCGACGCGGAAGAAGCGTCAGGCTTGCTGCTCGTCGGACCATTATTCGACGCGACCGCCGAAGATGCCCCGGACGGGCCGGCCGCGTTCGCCATCGCCGTGAAGACAGCACACCAGACGACAATCGCCGCATAGGGCAGGAGACGCTTCATCCGTCCTTTCCCCCGAGACGCGCCCTGGCGGGCGCGTATGCGGCGCGCTCAAACGCGCCTATTTGAACCGGAGCGACGTAATCATGCAAGCGTTTCGCCGCCGATTTATATATTTATTCGAAATATATATTTCGTGATGCGGATCAAGCCGTTGACCGACGGTGAATGCAAGAGCAGTTTTGTCTTGCGGTGTTCGAAAATTGAACAGAAATGAACATTTTACGGACAGCCGATGAGGAATGAGGAACGCGCATCCATGAGATACGCCCAACTCG
>JAJYMR010000060.1 GCA_021786815.1 Deltaproteobacteria bacterium | reverse complement strand
ATGGGCAATCTTCTCGTGGTTTTTTCTAACCCTTGGGAATCTGTTCGGCGCGCGATGGGCCTACGAGGTGCTCGGATGGGGCGGTTACTGGGCGTGGGATCCGGTTGAGAACGCCGCCTTCATGCCGTGGCTCGTGATGACGGCGTACCTGCATTCGGTGATGATCCAGGAGCGCAAGGACATGCTCAAGGTGTGGAACCTCGCGCTGATCGGCCTTGCCTTCGTGCTGACCCTGTTCGGAACGTTCATCACGCGAAGCGGCGTGATCTCCTCGGTGCATTCGTTCACGCAATCGGGACTGGGGCCGTATTTCCTGACCTTCCTGATCGGTGTCGCACTGATCTATGCGGCGGCACTGATCTATCGCGTGCCCGATCTGAGAAGTCCCGCCGAGTTCGAGTCCTATCTCTCGCGCGAGGCGGCGTTCCTGTTCAACAACCTGATCCTGGTCGGTATCGCCTTCGCCGTCTTCTGGGGCACGATCTTTCCGATCCTGTCCGAAGCGGTGCGGGGCGTGAAAATCACCGTCGGACCGCCGTTCTTCAACAAGGTCAACGGGCCGCTTGCGCTCGGATTGATCTTCCTGATGGGCGTCGGACCGCTGATCGCATGGCGGCGCATGACCGTGAAAAAACTGCTGCGCGTCTTCGCCGCTCCCGCTATCGCCGGAATCGCGACCGGCGCCGTGCTGTTCCAGGTGCTCGGACTGCGTCAATGGTACGTGCTCGCGGCGGGATCGCTCGTCGGATTCGTCTTCGGGACGATCCTGGCCGAGTTCCGCCGCGGCGTCGTCGCGCGCCGTCACATGGTCAAGGAGAGCGTGCCGCGCGCGGTTGCGAACCTGGTGTCGAAGAACAACCGCCGCTACGGCGGCTACATCATTCACGTCGGCGTGCTGCTCGCCTTCGTCGGAATCATCGGCTCGTCGTTCTTCAAGACCGAGGTCAAGCAGAGCGTCAAGCAGGGCGAGAGCTTCGCCGTCGGACCGTACCAGCTCAAGTACCTGGGACTCTCGGTCAGCGACACTCCCCACATGGACAGCGCCACCGCGCGGCTCGCCCTGTTCGAGAACGGGCGGGAACTGGCGGTGATGGACCCGGCGAGAGTCTTCTACAAGGCGCCGCAACAGCCCGCGACCCAGGTCGCGATTCGTTCGACGCCGCTCGCCGACCTCTACGTGGTGCTCGCCGGGATCGACAAGAGCGGATTCGCCACGTTCCAGGTCTTCCTGACGCCGCTCGTGCTATGGCTCTGGCTCGGAGGCGTCGTTATGGCGCTTGGAACCGTGGTCGTGATGTGGCCCAATGTGCGTGAGCGGGCCGCGATAGCGGCTGCCCTCAGGGCCGAGAGCGAAGAAGACGAACTTGTCGCGGACATCCCGCAGGGGGGCGACTGAACCTGCGCCCGGCTTCAGCCATGAGAAAGTTGGCATTGGTTCTGTTCCTTCTGGCCGTGACGGCCGGCGTCCAGGTGATGCACGCCTCGGCCACCGTGCGTCCGACGGTTGACGATGTCGCGCAGGGGCTGACGTGCCAGTGCGGATGCGGCCTTACGGTGGCCAACTGCAACCATCCCAATTGCGAATTCGCCGTGCCGGCGCGCGAGCAGATCGCGAAGATGCTCGCCCACGGCATGTCCCGCGTCGAAATCATTTCCTTTTTCCGTCACAAGTACGGCGAGAAGGTCCTGTCGTCGCCGACCACCCAGGGCTTCAACCTGCTCGCCTGGACGATGCCGTTTGTCGCCATTGGAATCGGCGCGGTTCTGCTCTTTTTCCTTCTCGAACGCTGGCGTCGCGCGACTCCTTCGCTGCCGAGCGGTCCCGAGGCGGTGGCCGAGCGGTTGCCAGTGATGGATCCCAGGATGCGCGAGCAACTGGAGAAGGAGATCCGGGAGCAGCTTTAGTGGTTTTCTACGTCGCCACGCTTCTGATCGTCACGGGGGTTGCGCTGTACGTCGCCTCGCCCCTGATGAGCGGCGCTCCACGCCTACGAAGGAGCAAGGACCCGGACGAGCTTGTGACAGAGCACTGGGAACACGAGCACGCGCTCGCCGTGCAGGGGCTCAGGGAACTCGAGTTCGACCGGGAGATGGGCAAGCTCGCCGACGCGGACTACCAGTCGCTTCGCGCGGCGCTGGAAACCAGGGCGCTGGAATCGATGACGGCGCTCGAGAAGCTGCGCGACGATATCCGCCAGAAGCGGCTCGCAGCGCTCGAAGCTCTCAAGGCGAAGCCCGCGCCCGCGACTCGGGAGCCTGTCGCCGCTCTCGCCGAAACGCCGCCTGCGGCTGCGCCGGCTTCGCCGTCGCCCGCAACGGCTGTGTCGCCTGCCACGACAATTGCGCCAATGCATCCGAGTCCGGAACCGCGATGGACTCCGGGCGCTTCCTTCGCCGTCGCCGAGCATCGGGCCGACCAACGTATCGGCGCGCGGCGCACGCGATTCTGCCCGCAATGCGGATTTCGCGTGCTCGCCAACAGCAATTTCTGCGGCGAATGCGGCGCCGCGCTGCGCGCCGGTGAACGGACTGCCACGCGGGCCTCATGATGGCGACGCCGGTCGTCGAAACCCACGCTCTCAGCAAAAGTTTCGGCGAAACCCCTGTCCTGAGGGACGTCAATCTGAAGCTTTTTGCCGGCAGGGCCGCAGTCCTGATTGGCGGCAACGGCGCGGGCAAATCCACCTTGCTCCGAATCCTCGGCGGACTGTCGCGTCCCAGCGCGGGGCGCGTGACGGTGTTCGGCGAGGACAGCCTCTCGCTGTCGCATCAGAGCCGGCGGCGAATCGGGATGCTCAGCCATCAGAGCTGGCTTTACCCGAACCTTACCGCGCGCGAGAACATCGAGTTCTACGCAACCCTCTACGGCGTGCCTCACTCGCAGGCGGCTTGCGACCGATGGCTCGACCAGGTCGGCCTGCTGGCCGTCGCCGATGAGCGGGTGCGCTCGTTCTCGCGCGGAATGGAGCAGCGGCTTTCGCTCGCTCGCGCGATGCTCGTGGAGCCGATGCTGCTTCTGCTCGACGAGCCGTTCGCGGCGCTCGACCCCGACGGCGTCGCGATGGCAAGCGGCCTCATCCGTGCCCAGGTCGAGCGCGGATGCGCGGTGGCGATGACCGCGCACGGCGCGCTCCAACTCGACGGACTCGAACTCGAAGCCTGTTCGGTCGCGCGTGGCCGGCTCGTGCCGTATGGCGAGGAGAGCCGCGGCGGGCGCGTGCGCTCGATGCCGGGGCGTTGAGGGCGATGGGTTCGTTCGCGGCGCTGTTGCGAAAGGATCTCAGGCTCGAGCTTCGAAGCGGACAGAGCACGCTCGCGCTGTTCGCACTCTCGCTGCTTATCCTCGTCGTGCTCGTGTTCGCGCTGAGCCCCGAGCCGCGCGACCGCGCGGAGGCTTCGGCGGGCGCGCTGTGGGTTGCGATGGTGTTTGCGGGGATGTTGGGTGCGACGCGGGCGCTGCTTTCCGAGAACGAGAACGGATGCATCCGGGCGCTTGCGATGAGCCCGGTTGACCCTGCCATGCTTTACGGGGCGAAACTGGCCGCCGCCTTTATTTTCATGACCGTGGCCGAAGCGGCGGCGGTGCTCCTGGTGGTACTCTTTTTCAATCTCGATTTCGGACCGAGCCTGCTTCGCCTTGCGCCGCCGCTCGTGCTCGGAACGCTCGGTTTCTCGGCGCTCGCGACGCTGCTCGCCGCGATTTCGGGGCGCACGCGCGCGGGCGATCTGCTGCTTCCGCTGCTCGCGGTTCCGATGTTCGTGCCGGCGCTGATTGCGGGAGTGAAATCGAGCGCCGCCGCGCTGGCGGGCGCGCCGTTTTCCGCGATGAGCCAGTGGCTCGGAGTGCTGGTTGCCTTCGACGTGCTGTTCGTTACGCTCGGAGGATTGCTTTTCGAACACGTGATCGGAGAGGATTAGCCGTTTCGATGGCCGCGGAACCTTCCAGCAGCAATATCGCCGATTCGACCGGCGCCAGTGCGCCCGCGATGGCGCGCCTTGCGCCGTGGCTCGGCGTTGCGACGCTCGCGCTAATGCTCGCGTCGCTGTTCATGGTCTTCGAATACGTCCCGACCGAAGCCCAGGAGGGCATCGTCCAGCGAATCTTCTATTTCCACGTTCCGTGCGCGTGGGTCGCGTTTGCCGCCTTCGGCCTGGTTGCGATAGCGGGCGTGTTCTACCTGTGGCTGGGCGATCAGATATGGGACGATCTCGGCTACGCCGCGGCCGAGAGCGGGATGGTCTTCTGCACGCTGGTGCTGATCACGGGCTCGCTATGGGCCAAGCCTATCTGGGGCGCGTGGTGGACCTGGGATTCGCGGATTACGACCACCTTCATCCTGTGGTTGCTCTACGGCGGGTACCTGATGCTGCGCGCGATGGCGGACGACACGCCCGAGGTCGCGCGTTTCGGCGCGGTGGTTGGAATCGTGGCCGCGCTCGACGTGCCGGTGGTGATAGTGTCGGTGAGGCTGTGGCGCACGATCCATCCCGCAGTGCTCGTCACGCGCCAGGGCGGCCACGGCCTGGAGGACCCGCGGATGATTGCGACGCTTCTGGTCGCGACCGTCGCGTTCACGGTGATGTTCGCGTGGCTGCTTATGCTTCGCTTCGCGCAGCTTCGCCTGCGGAGCCGGATGAAGGAACTTAGGCGCGCGCTCGCCCTTGCGGAGGCTTCGGCCGGAGACCTGTGATGGACAATTTCGGTTACCTGTTTGCCGCCTACAGCGTCATCTTCGCCGTGATCTTCCTCTACGTGGTGTTCATCTGGCGGCGTGAGGCACGACTCGAGGCCGAAGTGCGCGCGCTCGAAGCGCGGCTACGCGAACTCGGTCAAGGCTCGCGCCCCGCTCCCGCCGATACGTCACGAGGCAGGCAGTAACCGCATCGGCGCGCCTGCGGGAATGCGCGGCGACGCGTGGGGATTTCCTGCTTTCGCATCGGCGTCGAACTTGCGCGCGTGCCCTCCCGTGCGCATCTTGAGAGGACGGACGCTCCGCGATGGAGTTCAAGGACTATTACAAGATTCTTGGCCTGGAACGGGCCGCCTCCGACGCCGAAATCAAAAGCGCCTACCGAAAGCTCGCCCGCAAGTTCCATCCTGACCTGAACCCGAACAACAAGGAGGCCGAGCGGCGCTTCAAGGAAATCAACGAGGCCTACCAGGTCCTCGGCGAAGCGGAAAAGCGCCGCAAATACGACCAGCTCGGCGCGGACTGGGAGCACGGCGCGAGCGAGGACGAAATCCTGCGCCGCTACGCCGCCGCAGGCGCGGCGGGTGCGCGTCCCGGCGCGGGTCCACGATGGGCCGGCGCGGGCGGCATGAGCGACTTCTTCGAGCAGTTCTTCGGCTTCGGCGGAGCGCCGTTCGGAGCGGGAGCCGCAGGTGCGGGAGCGCGCGGCGGTCCGTTCGGATTCGGCGCAGCCGAGCGCCCGGCGCGCGCGCCCGACGTGACCGCCGAAGTCGCGATACCGCTCGAGGAAGCGGTTCGCGGCGGCAGGCGCAGGATCGAGCTTGCCGCGCAGGACGAATGCCCGCGATGCGGCGGCACGGGGATGGTCGCGCGCGAGGAGCGCCAGGGCAAGCTTCGCGTCATCCGCTCCGCCCATCCGTGCGCGCAATGTGGCGGCGCGGGAATGATCCCTGCGAGGCGAACGCTCGAGGTCTCGATTCCCGCCGGCGTGAGCGAGGGCACGCGTATCAGGCTCAAAGGGCAGGGCGGACGCGGAGCGCGCCCCGAGCTCAACGGCGACCTGTTCCTGGTGGTCCGCTTCGAACCCCATTCTGTGTTCGCGGTCTCCGGGCGCGACCTCCGATGCCAGCTTCCGGTATGGGACTACGAAGCGGCGCTCGGGGCCGAAGTAACCGCGCCCACGATGGACGGGAAAATCTCGCTCAAAATTCCGGCCGGAAGCCAGGGCGGACGAGTGCTCAGGCTTCGCGGACGCGGGATTCCGGGGCGCGGCAGCGAGCATGCCGGGGATCTCCTCTACGAGCTCAAAATCCTCGCTCCGACCGACATGACGGCCGAGGAACGCTCGCTGATGGAGCAGCTTGCCGACAAGCGGCGCGCACGCGGCGTCGCCGACCCGCGTGCTGAACTGATTAGAGGGTAGGGCGATGCCGCGGCTGCGAAGGAACGGACGAAAAACCGCCAGGGTCAGTGCCGGTTCGGCGAGCTACATGAGCCGGTCGGCCGTATGCCGCCTCGGCGGGATCACCGAAAGCGAATTGATGCTCTGGGAGTACGAGGAGTTCGTCGCGCCGGCCGCGATGCTCCAGGTAGGACGGCGCTCGGAGCCGCTTTACGACGAAGGCTCTTTAAGGAGAATCCGCACTATCCGCACGCTTGCCGAGGAACTCGGCGTCAACCTCCCCGGCATCGGCGTGATTCTGCATCTGCTCGACCAGATGACCGCACCAGACGCGCGAGAATAGCCCGCCTGGTCTCCCGCCTTCCGGTTGCGATCGGAAGCTGCGCATCGGGCTCGACTGTGACGCGAACCGATTCGCTTTTGCGCTTTGCTCGCGGGCGGCGATTCGTCCGGGTCAGAAAAGGCCCGCGAGACCGCGCCTCTGACGAGCGTCAATACAGGCGTTCAGGTTATTGATCCTTTCCGCAGAGACATTTCTCGAAGCCAGACAGGCGTTGAAATCCGCGCGATTGGTGCGGCTGCTGCAAGCGTTTACCTTCGCAGGGTTTATTCCGGCGCTCGTCACGCAGTCGGGAGAATTCCGGACGGTCGCCATGTATCGCCGGCCGCCCCCGAAGCATCCGCCGAGAAGCGTCATCGTTGCGAGCGCCGCGACAATCAAACTAGTCCGTGAAAAATGTGCTCTGGCTGGAAGATCTTCGCGCATGACCGTCCCTCCTGCTCATAGAGTTGGTGGCCGATGAGGCCCGCACCGCAGCGACCTCTCTGCGAGAACGATGTATCAGTTAGGGAATTGTAAGGACAATGTTGCCTCTTATAGAAATTTATATGATTCGTATGCGACTCACCTTTTGACGATTGGCTGGCGATGGGAGTTGGCAGGGGCTATTCGTTCGATGCGACCCGTTTTGCTCTCCAACGCTGCCAGCCTTCCTCATGGCGGCGCGCTCCTTCCAAAGCCATCCGATCTTGCGATCGGGCGAGGATTGCCGCCACTTCAATTTCAACACGTTTCAGGACATGATC
>JAJYMR010000264.1 GCA_021786815.1 Deltaproteobacteria bacterium | reverse complement strand
ACATTGGATCCCCCATGGGTATCCAATTGCGGGAAAGGATTTCCGGGCTGAGAGCATGACTGCATCAGTCAAACAAATGCAGCTTCGCCTTGCAACAATTCCTGAACGCTAAGAAAAGGAAAATTCACGCATCAAAAAGCTCGCTGATTCTGGAAATGCGGGATGGTATGCGATCGAGTGGCCATGAGCGACAGACCCGGAGTCGATGGTGTTCCAAGAGACGGTCCGCTAAGACGCCGCAGATAGGCGCGGTAAAGAGCGGTGCCGATGCGGCGCGACGTCCTGCTGCACGTTCTCAAGGTCGCGACCGGACGCTTGTCTACTTCATAGATCGAGCGCGTGAACGCGATTTCCGCGTCTTGCGCTCACGAGTGTCAATGCGCAGCCGAAAATCACCCCGATTAAGCCTTTGAAACTCCCCGTGCCCCGGGATAAACCGGCGAAGTGTTGCGAATGAAAGAGTCGTACGTTGAAGGGCTAGCGACCCACGACGCCCTCGAGTCACGCGCGGTTTTCCGCAAGGGAAGCAGCGAAGCGTTGACAGGGGTGCGTGCGGGCCGGGTATTGAGCCGCGAAAGTGAATCGCTCCAGGACGCCGACGCCATGGGCGAACAGGAAGGCTTCATCGGATGCATCGATATCGCGAGGGCGTCTGGGTCCTGCGCGGTCGGAAACCCCGTGCACGTACGGAAACACTTCACACGAGAACCGGGGAGTCCTGTGCTCGCCCGCGTCTGATGGAGCCGTGGGCCGCGTCGGAAAGTCCAAGGACGCACGCCGTGAACCATCCGAGGTGCACCGGATCCCGTACGATCCGGAACTGGCGCGCGACACGATTCACGATTCGCCGGAAACACGCCGAAACTCCGTCCCATATCATATAGGGACAGCGCCCTCGGCAAGCAGCTTCTTGAGCCAAGAGGTGCTGGTGCAGCTGCTCTCAGGTCTCCTGGATCTGCTCGCCGGCAAGCGCTCTCAACGTCAGGATATTCTTTACTTCGGGGTTGCTCGCAAGCCGGTTGAGCTTCTGGGCTAGAACTCTGACGCCAACCGATAGTGCGCGGCTCTCGCGCCGGCGCGGCCGCGAGGTGCGGAGAATTCGATCGCGGACCCTGCTCAGGCGCCGATAGCGCCGTCGCAGGCCGCCGGCCGTTGCCGGGTCAACCGCACGTGGCTCGCTTTCGGCCACAAGTTGCGCCAGCTCACAGAGCTTCGTGGATTCCGACAGCAGTTGCTCAAGACGGGGCGGTCGAAGGGAGTGCGCGGCTACTACACGCTCCAGGATCTCGGCAACCTGATGAAGCCAAACGACGTCCACCGGTTTAGCGCTCGGAACCAGCACCACCGTACCTGTCGGCATCGCTCCCTTCAGGCGGTCCCGCAGCCAAGCAACAAATAACTTGGTCGGATATCGTACGACTCGGCCTTTGGGCACGAAGGGCGGCCCTCCGGTTCGCCCCTTTTCCTTCCGCCAATCACTTAGCGCCTGTTCCGATACCCTGAACAGCGCTGCGACTTCAGCCGGCGTTAGGAATATCCGGTGTATTATCCACTCAGGCAAACCAAGTGCCTGCACGTCTGCCCTGAGCTGCTCATCCATGTTTCCCCTTTACCTCATCCAGCGCCGCATCAATTTCCGCGACCGCCCGAGTCATCGCGTTTTCCGAAATATGGCCGTAAATGTCAGCCGTGATACTCACCGTCGAGTGTCCCAGTATCCGGCTCACCACCGTCAATTGCACCCCACGGGACAGCAGCCAAGACGCGGTCGTGTGTCGGAGGTCGTGCAACCTTATCCGCCGAACCTTGGCCCGGTCCAGTGCGTCCGCGAACACGGCGTCCACATGTGAAGGGTCAGGGAGTCCGCCATCGGACGCTGCAAATATCAGCCCGGTTTCGATCCACCGATCGCGAGCTAACATGCGCTCCGATTCCTGACGTGCGCGCCGAGCCTCAAGCGCAGCTACGGCGACGTCCGCAAGCGGTATAGTACGGCGGCTCTTCTTCGACTTCACCGGGGTTAGAGCCAGCTTCGTCCTGCGCGGCCGTTGCGACCCATTTTGACCAACCATCTCGGACTCGGGCAAACGGACCCGCTGCAGCGCGCGCCGCACTCGCAATGTGCGCTTCTCCCAGTTAACGTCGCTCCACTTAAGCCCGAGGACCTCTCCTCGACGCAGTCCCTGCGCTAGCGTCACTGCAAACAGCGGGGCGTATCGGCCATCGGCCTCATCAGCGGCTTTCAGGAGCTGGTCCGCCTCGACCGGCGTCAGCGCGTTAACCTCTGCGTCCGCCGCATCGGCGCCATCATCGTCGGCTTCGCTATTCTCAGGGCGCTGCGCGCGCGGAAGCGGAACATTTGCCGCCGGATTACTCGTGAGTGCACGGCCGACGGCGTCGGCAAGAGCACGGCGCACGACTTCGCGGCAATTCCGTAGCGTCTGATCGGCGTATCCCTTCGCATGCAGGCCTGTTAACCACCGTGCAACAGATAGACGCGTGAGCTCAGAAAGCTTAACCTGACCGAGCGTGGGAACTACGTGTTTCTCCACTATGGTCGTGTACGACTCCCACGTACGGGGTCGCAACAATGCCTGCATCTGCCTTAACCAGTGCCGCAGGTACACCGCCAAGGTTTGGTCGGCCGCGGCCAGGTCCACTCCATCACGCAGTTGCCCGCGCAACCGATCGAGTTCCTCGATGACCGCTGCCTGTGTTGACCCGTATATGCTCTTGCGTTTCCGCTTTCCGTCAGGCCCGCGTCCTAGGTCGATGCGTACTTCCCATCGACCGTCACTTTTACGTTTATGGAGCAGCCCCTCACCCCGGCCGCGACGGCGAGTCCCCCGGCGCGCTTTTCCCTGCTCACTCGCGTTGTGCGTCATCCGCACGGTTTTATGTGCATCACAAACGTCAGTCAATCGTGGTGGTCAGAATGGTGGTCAATTTTCTGGAACGCCTAGGGTCTACAGAAGTTCTCCTGCAATCTTAAGGCCTTTTACGATGCGGAGGAGGTAGCGGGCCGGTGCCCGCACCGGTCTTCAAAACCGGCCTGGCGGCTAATACTGTCGCCGGAGGGTTCGACTCCCTCCCCCCTCCGCCATTTCTTACGCGCGACAGCCCCGCCGCCTCGATGCGCGATCCTACGTGTCCGCGGCGCGCCATTCGGATTCCGGCAAGCGGCGATACATACCCTTTTCGCGCGCCAGCATCCGATATCCTATAAGCTCGCGGCGCAGCATCGCGCAGTCGTGATGCCGTCGCTTCAGGATCGCGTTCACCTGCGCCTCGTCGTAGGTGGCCGCCGGGTCGAAATCCGCCGCAAGCCACTTCAGAATCGCCCATCGCTTGCGTCTCGATACCGGGATTTCGATTAAGCGCTCGCCCTCGACGAAGTTGGACAGGACCTTGCGCTCCCATCCCTCTGCCTCGGCCGAGGCTGCCAGGCGCGCCAGGTTTTCGGGATTGAACACGGTGCGCGCGATCCGGTGCAGAGCGTCCTGATCCAACCGGTACCAATGCGTATTGCCGTCGGCCCGCATCCTGACCAGCGCGAGCTGCTTCAGAACCAACAGGTGATGCGAAACCGTCGGCTCCTTGAGCCCGAGCATCGCGGCCAACTCCTGCACGTTGTGCTCGTTTTTCGCCAGCAATCCGACGAGCTTCAGCCTGCTCTCATCCGCCAGCGCCTTGCAGAACCTCAACAGCGTGTCGTTCCCATTGCTGGCGGTTGTTCGATTCATATCAAATTAGGTGTATATCGAATTGCGGCGTGTGCCAAGAAGCGCCGGCAGCCCGGAATTTCTCACCTTTTCGCTCGGCGGAAAGCTCGAACCTCTCTTGCGCTGGGTCTGCGGATCAAGGCGAAAGCGTAAGTCGGTCGCGCGCACACCTACACAAGCGTCCCCGCATCAAGTAGGGTGGCGATATGCCGGACATCCGGCGGGTGAGCGTTCAGCCAGTGGCGGGGCGGGTCCGGCTGTTCCGAATGGTTGCGTCGGCGGGAACGCCACCATGCCCTGATGTCGGCGGGCAAGCAAGCTCGGCAGGTAAGTGGTTACGATGAAAGACGACAAGCTCGCCCTGGAACCGGGATCATCCAGCGAGGCGGCGAGATCGCTCGCTTCGATCATAAAGTCGGTTGAGAGCAGGACACGGCTTGCGACCGACAATATCGAGCAGTACGAGTGTGGTCCCTTAAGGCTGAGGGATCTTGAGCATTACGACCGCCGCCTGATGTTCGATCACGCGGTTTCGATCGAAAATGCCAGCCAGCGCGAACGCTTTGAGGCGGTGTCACGGGCGCTTCGCGACCTGCTCACCCAGCGCTGGCTGCTCACCAACGACACCTACGAACGCGCCAATGCGAAGCAGGTGTACTACCTGTCGATGGAGTTCCTGCCGGGCCGGATGCTGGCGAGCAACGTCATCAACCTTGGCGTTGAAAAGTTCCTTCGGACCAATCTCCGCTCGGACCCGCGACAGGACTGGCGAGAAGTGATCGAGACCGAGCCGGACGCGGGGCTCGGCAACGGCGGCCTGGGCAGGCTGGCGGCATGTTTCCTTGAATCGATGGCGACGCTCAAGATCCCCGCGATGGGTTACGGGCTGCGTTACGAGTACGGGATCTTCCGCCAGGAGATTCGTGACGGCTACCAGGTCGAACAACCGGACCATTGGCTCAAGCATCCCGATCCATGGGAGGTCGCGCGTCCGCGCGAAATGGTGCAGGTTCCGCTTGGATGCTCGTTTCATCTGGACGGCGCGGCCCTGCGGATGGTTCCCAACCATCCCACGCATTTCCTGGGCGTGCCTTACGATCGGCCGGTGGTCGGATACGGCGGAAGAAACATCAACACCCTGCGGCTATGGGCGGCAACTTCGCCGGAGTTTTTCGATTTCGGCGAGTTCAGTTCCGGCGATTTCGTCGGCGCCGTCCTGGATCGTCTGGCTGCTGAGACGGTCACTCGCGTCCTTTATCCGGACGATTCGACCGCCGCTGGCCAGGGACTGCGGTTTCTGCAGGAGTACTTCCTGGTCGCCTGCTCGCTGGCCGATATCGTTGTGCGTTTTCGGCGCAGGAATAACGACTGGCGCGCCCTTCCCGACAAGGTTGCCGTCCAGATGAATGACACGCATCCCGCCATCGCGGTCGCGGAACTGATGCGGATACTGCTCGACGACGCGAAACTCGGCTGGGAAGAGTCCTGGGATCTGACCGTCCGCACGCTTGCCTACACCAACCACACGCTGCTTCCCGAGGCGCTCGAGAAGTGGCCGGTGTGGTTCTTTGAGGCGGTCTGCCCGCGCCTGCTCGACATCATCTACGAGGTCAACCGACGCTTTCTTGACCACGTGCGCACGACCCATCCGGGCGACGAAACGATGGTGCAGCGGGTGAGCCTGATCGAGGAAAGCCCTGTCCGGCAGGTCAGGATGGAGAATCTCGCGGTTGTGGGCACGCACAGCACCAACGGGGTGGCGGCGATTCATTCCGAGCTGGTTCGCACCCGTCTGGTGCCCGAGCTTGCGCGAATCTTTCCGGCCCGATTCAACAACAAGACCAACGGCGCGACGCCGCGGCGATGGCTGATGCTGGCGAACCCGAACCTCTCCAGGCTGATCACGGAGACGCTCGGCACGGACTGGGTCAACGACCTGTCCGAACTGCGCAAGCTGGTTCCGCTGGCGGACGATCCGGCCTTCCGCGACGACTTTCGCACCGCCCGGCGAAAGGCGAAAGAGCGCTTGGCGAAGTGGCTCAAATCCTCGACCGGCGAGGTGATCGATCCGGCCACGGTTTTCCACAGCCAGATAAAGCGCATCCACGAGTACAAGCGCCAGCTCCTGAACGTGCTGCACATCATCGCGCTCTACAACCGGCTGCGCGAAAATCCGAACCTGGACATGCCTGCGCGCACGTTTTTCTTCGCCGGCAAGGCCGCGCCCGGCTACAAGCTCGCCAAGCTCATCATCAAGCTCATCAGCAACGTCGGCCGCGTGATCGATGCCGACCGGACCATGCGCGGGCGGCTCAAGGTCATATTCGTGCCCAACTACGGCGTGACCGTGGCCGAGCGGCTCATCCCCGCCACCGACGTGGCGGAACAAATCTCGACTGCCGGCTTCGAGGCGAGCGGCACCTCGAACATGAAATTCATGATGAACGGAGCGCTCACGGTCGGCACCCGCGACGGCGCGACGATCGAGATGGCCGAGCAGGTCGGCGAGGACAACATCTTCCTTTTTGGCCTTACCGCCGCGCAGGTCGAGTCAAGCCGCGGATGGTACAACCCGGCCTGGCATTACGAGAACGAGCCCGAGACGCGCGCAGTCCTGGCTCTGCTTTTCTCGAATCATTTCAGCGCCGGAGAATCCGGAGTGTTCGAGCCGATCCGCGAGATGCTGTTCGCAAAGGGCGACTACTACATGCATCTGGCCGACCTGGGTTCGTACACCGCGGCGCATTCCAGAGTGGCGGCGCTTCACGGCGACATCGAGAACTTGACCCGCAAGGCGGTCCTGAACGTGGCCGCCTCCGGATGCTTCTCGAGCGATCGAACCGTCGCCGAATACGCAGCCGAAATCTGGAAGGTGGGGCCGTGCCCGGTCGGGCCGAACGATTCGCGTGACGAGTTCGCGGACGACCGGGGCGCGCTTCCCGACGATCCACTGCTGGGACTCTGAACCGCCGGCTGCTTCGCGCGCGTAGGATTCGCCCAAGGCGCTCACCGGCATCCTGCCACGAAAGCCGATTACGACTCGAACCCGGCGAAGGACGCTCGGCGTCGCGCTCGACCCTCCGAGCGCGTCCGCCGTCCTGATACGGGCCCCCTATGCAATCCGTCCGCGAGCGGGTTACCCTGACCAGGCTCGTGATACCAAAACAGGTTCATTTCGCTACGGAGAGAGACAGACGTCATGAAGAACATTATCAACCTCACGGGACGGCGGGCGCTGGTGACCGGTGGAGGACGCGGTATCGGCCGCTCGATGGCGCTTGCGATGGCGGATGCGGGCGCTGACGTTGCGGTATCGTCGCGCTCGATGAGCGAGCTGGAAGCGGTCGCCGGCGAAATCAAGGCGCGGGGACAGCGCGGATTTGCGGTTGCGATGGACGTGATGAGCCGCGAGCAGATCACGGCGGGCGTCAACGAGGCGGCGCGCAAACTCGGCGGACTCGATATCCTCGTCAACAACGCGGGCGGACTCGTCGCGGAGGGCCCCGATCAACTCGACCATCTGAAACATGACCCGAAGGCCTTCGAGGACAACCTCTTCCTGAACCTGACCCAGGCGTTCTATGCCACCCACGCCGCGCTTCCCTACATGATGAAACAGAAGTGGGGGCGGATTATCAGTATCGGTTCCGGCTACGCGAAGAACGGCGGCGGACCGCTTGCGTATTCGGCCGCGAAACACGGGCTTATCGGTTTCACGCGCTCGCTCGCCCACGCGGCGGCGCCATACGGTATCAACGTCAACGTGCTCTGCCCGGGATGGACGAATACGAAGCTGGTCGACTGGAACGTGCTCGGCGCGATGATGGGCGTCAGCCCCGAGGAGGCGAAGCGAGGCGCGGAAAGCCAGAATATCCAGCGGCGAATCGTCGAACCCGACGAACTGGGTCCGATGGCGGCGTTGCTCGCCTCTGACGCGGCGGGTGCGATCACCGGCCAGGTCATCAGCGTTGACGGCGGCTTCATGGTCTAGCAGGCGCGGTTTCGCCGCGCGTGCGGGTACGTGCGGCGAAGCACTCTACTTCCGCTGGATCGACTTCAAATAGCCGATGAGGCGGTCGATCCGGTCGTGAACCTCGCGTTCGGTCTGGGCCCGGTTGAACGGATCGAGGGCCTGCGTGCTGAACACGTTGCCCCATACCGGCATCTCGCGCGTGCCATGCGCTTTGACGATGGCGGTACCCTCGATAACCTTGAATACGTGCTTTTCGGGGAAGCGCCCGCCGCTTTTCTCGGACAGCCGGGTGAGATCCGCGGGGCGCTGCTTGAGGAATTCCGCGACCGGGCCGTTACCTGTGCCGCTGGTTCCGTGACATGGCGCGCAATGCACCAGGTAGTCGGCCTTCCCGGTCAATATCAGCTCATCAGACGGGGGCGGCGCAGGTTCGGCCGACACAGCGAGCCCGACATGCGTTGCAACCACTGCAGCAGCGAGGATTAGCGCGAACCCTGCGCTCGCGAGGCGCCGGTGCGCGCGGCGCAGCCCGAAGTTATCCAATGCCCGTTTCGCGATTCGCGGGCGTTCGCATTTGTGCATCGCAACTCTCCTTTTGCGAAGCCTGATCTTTCCATCGACAGCGTTTCCGACGAAGCGCCGGGGCGCGTCGCTATCCGGGTCCCGAAGCATGCTTTGGACCACAAAGCTCAGACCTCGGATGATTTTGACCCGGCTTTGATGCTCAAAACCAGTCGTCTTAGGCCGTCGTCCGCGCGCAAGGTCCACATCAACGAGCCAAAAACAGGTATTTTAGCTACCTATTTGACCGTGGGCGAGCCATCTTTCTGACGCCCGATTCGCGACACGTGTGTGCTTCGGCTCCTGCTCCCAAAAGGGACAAGCGCTGCGACTTTCGGAATCGCGAGCCAAAAGCCCGGTTGAATTTGCGGAACATTCGCCCGTGGAACGCGATTTGCGTGATTTTGAATGCATGTTTTCGACGCATCGACGGTTAGGCGTAATAGGTGCATCCGTTCCGGTTCTTATAATCGCGGGCTTGCTTATCGGCTGTCAGGGCAAACAGGCCGAGACCCCGCAGGCGCCCGCGGAGCAGGCGCAGCAGACCGCGCAGCCGCCAGCCGAGGAGACTCCGGCGGCTGAAGGTGCGCCCGCGACCGGTGGTGAGAACCCGGTCCAGGAAGCCAAGGAGATTTTCCAGACCCGATGCGCAACCTGCCACGGGCAGGACGGACGCGGCGACGGTCCGGGAGCCAAGCTGCTCACGCCCAAGCCTCAGAACTTCCACGACAAGCAGTGGCAGGCCGCCACTAACGACAAGACTATCGGCACGGCGATCGTTTACGGAGGCGCCGCAGTCGGCAAGAGCCCGCTGATGGCGTCCAACCCTGACTTGCAGAGCAAGCCGAAAGTAGTTGACGCGCTTATCGCCCACGTCCGTTCGCTCGGGAAAGAGCAATAAATCTCTCATCGAATCTTTGAAAAAATCCGGTCGCTGTTCCGTCGCGCGGTGGCCAAGAAGGAGCATTGCGGCAATGAAAGCCAAGGGAAAATCCCTCGCCAGCAAAGGGTTGACTATCGCAGGGGTTTTGTTGGCGATGGGACTGCTAATTTGGTCGTGCGGTCCGCGCGAAGGTGCTCAGGAAGGCACGGCAGTCCAGCAGATAATCAAGCAGCGCAATCTCGATCCCGACGACGTGAAGGCGGCGCTTGAAACCTACATGCCGCCGGGCCGGCCCGATCCCTACCTTATCTTTATGTCCGGCGGGCACAGCGGCCAGGTAATTGTGGCCGGGCTGCCCTCGATGCGCATCCTGAAAGTCATCGGCGTCTTCACCCCCGAACCGTGGCAGGGCTACGGCTTCGACGACGACACCAAGGCGATGCTCAAGGCAAGTTCGCCGCAGGGCGAAACGCTGACCTGGGGCGATTCGCATCATCCCAACCTGAGTCAGACCAACGGCGATTATGACGGTCAATTCCTGTTCATCAATGACAAGGCGAACGCGCGGGTCGCGGTGATAAGCCTGAAGGACTTCACCACCCATCAGATCGTCCGAAGCGAACTGATGAACAGCGACCACGGCGGAACGTTTGTCACGCCGAACACCGAATACATTATCGAGACCTCGCAGTACCCGGTGCCGATCGGCGGCACTTACGCACCGCTCAATCAGAAGAGCTTCGACGACAAATACCGCGGTATCGCCGTCTTCTGGAAATTCGACCGCACCAAAGGGCTGATCGACAAGAGCCAGTCGTTCGCGATCGAGCTTCCGCCGTACATGCAGGACTTGAGCGACGCGGGCAAGCTCGCGAGCTACGGATGGTCGTTCACGAACTCGTTCGATACCGAGCGCGCCTATGGCGGCGACATGGAGGGCAAACCTCCGCTCGAACAGGGCGCTTCGCAGAACGAATACGACTACCTGCACGTCTTCAACTGGAAGAAGGCGGCCGAAGTGGCGCAGCAGGACGGCAAGTACAGGATGGTCGATGGGATGCGGCTGATCCCGCTCAAAGTCGCGGCCGAGGAAGGCATCCTCTATTTCGTTCCCGAGCCCAAAAGCCCTCACGGCGTCGACGTTACGCCCGACGGCAAATACATCTGCGTAAACGGCAAGCTCGACACCCACGTTACGGTGTTCAGTTTCGCGAAAATAAAGGCTGCGATCGACGCGAAGAAGTTCGAGGGCCGCGATCCCTACGGCGTACCGATCATCGCGTTCAAGGACGCGCTTCATGGCCAGGCCGAGATCGGGCTTGGCCCGCTGCATACGCAATTCGACGGCCGGGGCTACGCCTATACGAGCCTGTTCATCGAGTCGAAGGTCGCCAAATGGTCGCTCGAAACGCTCAAGGTGGTCGAGAAGATCCCGGTCCAGTACAACGTCGGCCATCTGTGCATCCCGGGCAGCAACACGGAGCATCCGTGGGGCCAGTACCTCGTCGCTCTCGATAAGTGGTCCATCGACCGCTTCAAGAATGTTGGCCCGCTTCTGCCGCAGGACGAGCAACTCATCGATATTTCGGGCGAGCACATGCACCTGCTCTACAACATGCCGCTCGGAGTCGGCGAGCCTCACTACGCGCAGGCGATCCGCTCCGATCTGGTCAAGCCGTGGAGCATCTACAAGATGGGCACCAACGCTCTCACTCACGAGATTGACCCGAACGCGACGCCAAGCGAGGACAAGGCGCGCATCGAGCGCCACGGCAACGTGGTTGACGTTTACATGACCGAGGTCCGAAGCCACATGCGGCCCGATATCGTCGAAGTCAACCAGGGCGATACCGTCCACTTCCACGTGACCAATATCGAGCAGACCCAGGACGCAACGCACGGCTTCGGCGTCGGCGAATACGACGTCAACCTGAGCATGGAGCCGGGAAAAACGGCCAACGTGACTATCGTGGTGAATCGGCCCGGCGTGTTCCCGTTCTACTGCACCGAGTTCTGCTCGGCGCTGCATCTGGAGATGGCGGGGTACCTGCTGGTCAAACCAACCGGCGCGACCAGCACGGCGTCCGCGCGATGATGGGAGAAGCAAAGCACGGCGCGGCTTGTGTGTCGGCGGAGTAGCTATGGAGCTTGTTCGGAAACGGAGCGTGTGGCTGCTCGCGGTCCTGGTATCGACGATCGCGATACTGCCGGCGTGGGGAGGCAGGGCACGCAATGCCTCCCCGGCTCTGACTCCGCCGTCCATCAGGCCGCCCGCGCGTCCCGCCACGGGACTTGATCTTCATCCGGGTGATTCGCTCCAGGCGGCGCTCGACGCGGCCAGTCCGGGCGCCGTCTTTCGGCTTGCGCCGGGCGTTTACCCGGGACCGGTGATAATTCGCCATCCGGTGACGCTATGGGGACCGTCGGGCGCGATCATCCGTTCCACCGGCGAGGGCCGCACCGTGCTTGTCGAGAGCGACAACGCCGCAATCGAGGGCTTAACCGTGGACGGAAGTGGCGATCGCTACGACAAGACCGATTCCGCCGTCTACGTGCGCGGCAGGAACGACACGGTGCGCGGCGTGACGATCAGGAACGCGCTGTACGGGATCGTGATCGACAGCTCCGAGGGCCTGACGGTCGAGGACAACCATATCGTTGGCAATCCGGCGACACCGCTCGGAATCCGCGGCGACGCCATCCGATGCTGGGGCGTGCGCAACTCGCTGATCGCCGGCAACGTAATCGAGAATTCGCGCGACCTCATCGTATGGTTCTCGCCCCGCGTCCGGGTCGTCGGCAATTTCGTGCGCAACGGCCGCTACGGAACGCATTTCATGTACTCCAACGGCGGCGTGGTCGAGGACAACCGCTATCTGAACGACGTGGTGGGCGTTTTCGTGATGTACTCCGACGATATCCGGATCGCTCGAAACCTGTTCGCCGGCAACCTTGAATCGGACGGCTTCGGCGTCGGCGGCAAGGAGTCCGGCAACCTGACGCTCGAAGACAACCGCTTCATCCGCGACCACGTCGGCGTTTATTTCGACACCTGCCCATTTCATCCGAATCAGACCGACCGCCTGCTTCGCAACCGCTTCATGTTCTGCGACACGGCGATGGTGTTCCTGAGCAGCGAGACGAACAACGAATTCGAGGACAACACGCTCAGTGACAACCTGGTACAGGTGCGGGTCGAGAGCCGGGGCGATCTGATGCGGACGCGATGGCGGCGAAATTACTTCGACGACTATCGCGGCTACGACCTGAACGGCGACGGGTTTGGCGACGTCCCCTACGAGCTCAGAAGCCTCTCGGGCACGCTCATCGAGAGTCATCCGAATCTCACCTTTTT
Organism: Deltaproteobacteria bacterium; assembly: GCA_021786815.1. Taxonomy (GTDB): domain Bacteria; phylum Desulfobacterota; class Binatia; order Binatales; family Binataceae; genus DTIX01. The sequence goes on along the minus strand of JAJYMR010000264.1, from coordinate 23,261 downwards.
CCGCGGCACGGTAGCGCTCGACGCGCTCGACACGATTAGCGAGATGTTCCCGTTGTTCAAACCCAGGCCGCTGCTGGTTGACCCGATGCCCAGGATGGAACCGCCGGCTGGCTCGGCGAGCGCGCGTTCATCGGTGCATTCCTGATGCGCATCGAGCTCAAGAACGTGAGCAAGTGGTTCGGCGAGGTGAAGGCGCTGAGCGACGTTTCGGCCGTCATCCCGGTCGGACGGAAGGTTGCGCTTATCGGCCCCAACGGTTCGGGAAAATCGACTCTTACGCGAATCATCATGGGGCTGCTCGCGTGCGAAGGCGAGGTGCGGCTCGACGGCCATTCGCCGTTCGAGCATCGCACGCGCCTTGCCGAGCGCCTCGCCTACGTTCCGCAGGTGGCGCCGCAACTCGGAGCCACGGTCGAGGAAATCGTCGAGACGGTTGCGGTGGTGCGCGGACTTGCTCCGGAGGCAATCGCGGCGACCGCCTCGCAACTCGGATTCGACGTTGGAGCCGTGGCCGGGCTTCCGGTGCGCGCGCTTTCGGGCGGCACCAGGCAGAAGCTGATGCTCGCGCTTGCGCTTTCAACGCGCGCCGACCTTTTCATCCTTGACGAGCCCACGGCGAGCCTTGACGCGGCAAGCCGGCGCGCGTTCTACAGGCTTTACGAACAGGTTGCCGACGGCTCGACGCTGATCCTCTGTTCGCACCGCCTCGAAGAGATCCAGCATCTGGTCGATCACGTGCTCGCGCTGGAAAGCGGACGGGTGAGCTTCGACGGCTCGGTGAACACCTTCCTCGAGTCGCGCACGGTCAGCGTGATCGAGCTTTACGACATCGCGAAGACCCACGTCGAATGGCTGCGCGGGCGCGGGTTCAATCCGGGCGCGGCAGGGGCATGGGCAAGAACCGTGACGCGCGCGGAGAAGGCGCAACTGCTCGCCGAGATCTCCGAGAAGTGCGACGGCGACTTCGGCAACATCGTCGTCCGCGACATGGAGAGCGTTGACGTAAAGGAATAACGGAGGCGTGAGAACCATCGCATCGCGTTCGAAATCAAGGGCAATCGCGTTCGCGCTGGTGCTGGTCGCGGCAGCGGTGCTGGTGTTCGCCGTGCATCGCCTGCAACAGCCGCCCGAAGGCGTGCGCCCGATCATCTACGACCGCGAATCGTGCGCCGAATGCGGAATGAGTATCAGCGATCCACGTTTTGCGGCCCAGCTTCAGACCGCGGGCGGCGAAGTTTACGACTTCGACGACCCGGGATGCCTGCTTGCGTTCGTCGAGCAGCGCCGTCCCAGGGTCCATGCGCTCTACTTCCACGCATTCGACGGCGACAAGTGGCTCAAAGCCGACGAAGTCGGGTTCGTGCGCGGCAAGGAAAGCCCGATGGGTTACGGGCTTGGCGCCGTGCGCAAGGGAACCGACGGCGCGATGTCGCTGGCCGAGGCCGAACAGTACGTGCGCGTGCGAAAGAAGGAGCTTCGCTCGGGTATGCCGCCGATGGGCGCGGAGGGGCACTGATGGGAGAGGCGATGACGCGGCTTGCCGCGGTTGCGCGGCTTGATCTGGCCGAAGTGAAGCGTTCGCGATGGCTCGTCTTCCTGCTCGGGTTGTACGTGGCGCTGGGCGCGATGTTCGTTCTGGTCGGGCTCAGGGAATCGGACGTGCTCGGTTTTGCCGGGATGGGCCGCGTGCTGCTCTCGCTGTGCAACGGCCTGGTGCTGCTCATCCCGCTTCTGGCGCTGACCGGTTCGGGGCAGGTGATAAGCCGCGCGCGCGAGGACGGAACGCTCGAACTGCTGTTGAGCCATCCGATAACCCGAAACGAATACTTCGGCGGCGTGTCGCTGGTCCGATACGCGGTCCTGATGGTGCCGCTGGCCGTGTTGATGGTGATGCTCGGCGTGTACGGACGGCTCGCTTTCGGACAGAGCATCCCGTGGCCATTCGTGGGCCGGGCGATCGCGATCTCGGCTTCGCTGGGATGGGCATTCGTTGGAATCGCGCTTGCGGTGTCGGTTGCGGTGCGCAACCAGGCCAAGGCGATGGTCTATCTGCTCGTTATCTGGGTCGGAGCGGTTGTGATGCTCGACTTCGCGCTGATCGGGCTGATGCTCCAATGGCGGCTCAATGCGCGGGCGGTGTTCCTGCTCGCGTGCCTGAACCCGGTGGAGACGGCACGGATGGCGCTGCTGTCGGCGGCGGAGCCGTCGCTCGGCGTGCTCGGCCCGGTGGGCTTTTACCTGGCGAACCGGATTGGCACGGGATGGCTGTTCGTGCTCGGCACGCTCTGGCCGATTTTGGTCGGCTTTGCGGCATGGCTGCTCGCCTGGAGGTCATTCGCGCGAGGTGACGCTATCTGAGATCCGAGATGCCCGGGCGCGCGATGCCTCAACGTGAAGCTCCCGCACCGCCCGACGCGCCGGGAATCTCCGCTACGGGAGGACACGACGGTGAATTCTCATTTACAGGCTCTGTACAAAAAGCTCGAGGAACCGATCGGCAACTACTCACGGCTCTGGCTGATGGCGCTGGTCGTCGTACTTGGGCTTAGCTACCTGGCGCCGTTATGGCGTATCAGCATGTTCGCGCCGCAATATCCATATGGCCTTTACGTGAGTATCTATTCGTACAAGATCGAAGGCGGCCACGGCGGACACGATGTACAGGAAATCAACGAACTGAACCACTACATCGGCATGAAGAAGATCGAGAAGGCTCATCTCGCGGACCTGGACTGGATCCCGTTCGCGGTCGGGGTTCTGATGCTTCTCGCGCTGCGGGTCGCGTTTATCGGCAACGGGCGAAGTCTGGTCGATCTTGCGGTGATTACCGCATATTTGATGTTCTTTGCATTCGGTCGATACGTCTACAGACTCTATATATTCGGCCACGATCTCGATCCGCACGCCGAAATCAAAATCAAGCCGTTCATGCCAGTGATAATCGGCACCAAGCAGGTCGCTAACTTCACGGTGAATTCCTATCCGCAGCTTGGCGGCATACTGATGTTTGTCTTCGCGGCCGGAGTGGCCGTCCTCGCCCTGTGGCACCTGTGGAAGGCGCTGCCGATGGAGCGCGTGGTCCCGCAAGCTGCCGCGCGCGGCGGCGAGAGACGCGGGCCGAGCCCGGTCGCGACCTAGTCCGCCGGGCGTTGTCGCGCGACGAATCGGGTGCAACCCGCTCCGTCCGTTTCCACGCTTCCACGGACTCGCGCTTCGCCCTAACCTTGGGTCCATGGAACGGCGGAAATTCGGAAAGACGGGGTTCGAGGTAAGCGTTCTCGGTTTCGGCGGCTCGGAGATCGGCTACCAGGGCGTGGCCGCGCCGGTTGCCGAAAAGCTGCTCAACGCGGCGCTGGATGCCGGCGTAAACGTGCTCGACACGGCGGCGTGCTACGTCGATAGCGAGGAATTAATCGGCCGCGCCGTGTCGCATCGGCGCGCAGAGTACGTCCTGATGACCAAGTGCGGACACGGCGACGGACTCGGAGGCGCGGAGTTCAGCCCGGCGCTCATCGCGAACAGTATCGAGCGTAGTCTCAAGCGCCTTCGCACCGACCATCTGGATCTCGTTCAGCTTCACAGTTGTTCCGCGGCGGTTCTTCGCAAGGGCGACGCTATAGAGGCGCTCGCGCGCGCGCGCAATGCGGGCAAGATTCGCTGTATCGGATATAGCGGCGACGGCGAAGAGGCGATGTACGCGGTTCAGAGCGGCGCGTTCGACACGCTGCAGATATCCGTCAGTATCGCCGACCAGGAGGCGCTCGAGGAAATCATTCCGGCCGCAATGGAGCGCGGGATGGGCGTGATCGCGAAGCGGCCGATTGCAAACGCCGCCTGGCGGAAGGGCGAAATCCCGATGGAGTTCTACTCGCGCCCGTATCGCGAACGGCTTCGCGAACTCGAGTACGATTTCTTCAAGCGCGAGCTCAAGGAATCGGTCGCAATCGCGCTGCGCTTCACGTTGAGCATTCCCGGCGTTCATACCGCGATCGTCGGAACCACCAACCCCGCCAGAATCGCGGATAACGCGGCGGCCGCCGCAGCGGGTCCGCTGCCCAAAGCCGAGTACGAGGCTATCCGTGCGCGATGGCGCAAGGTCGCAAAGCCCTCGTGGGTCGGACAGCGCTAGAAGGGCTCGTTTCGAAGCACGAGTGCGCGCGAGCTTGCGTTAAGGCTCGCCGCTTAAGAAGTTGAAAACAGGCGGCCGGCATCTGTGTCCGGCCGCAAGGGCGGCTCGGCCGATGCAGAATCAGGAGATCGCGAGAGTCTTCGACGAGATCGCTGATATGCTCGAGCTTAGCGGCGCGAATTTCTTTCGCGTCCGCGCCTATCGCAACGCCGCGCGCGCCGTGCGCGACCATCCCGTGCCGTTTGCGGAGATGGCGGTCGAGGAGATGGCCGAGGTCCCCGGAATCGGCGAGGATCTGGCCGGCAAAATCCACGAACTCGTCAAGTCCGGCGATATTCCGCTCCATCGCGAGCTTCGCGCCAAGGTGCCTGAAGGCGTGGTCGCACTGATGGGCCTTCCCGGGCTCGGTCCCAAGCGCGTGCGCGCGCTCGCCGAAGAGCTTGGGATAAAGAGCGTCGCGGATCTGCGCAGGGCGATAGATTCCGGCGCGCTGGAATCGCTGCGCGGTTTCGGCAAAAAGACCGCCGAGCGGCTCAAGGAAACCCTGGAGAAGCGGCCCGAGACCGAGGCGCGCCGATGGCTTTACGCGGAGGCCGCGGGCGAGGTCGACGAACTCGTCGCGTACCTGAAGAAATCGCGCGCCGTGGAAATCGTGGAAGCCGCGGGGAGCTTTCGCAGAAAGCGCGACACGGTCGGCGACCTCGACATGCTCGCGATTTCCTCGAAGCCCGCCGAGGTGATGGAGCGCCTGCTCGCGTACCCGAAAATCGAGCAGGTGCTCGGCAGCGGAGAGACCAAGTCGACCGTGGTGCTGAAAGGCGGGCTCCAGGTCGATCTGCGCGTCGTTGCGCGCGAGAGCTACGGCGCGGCGATGGTTTACTTCACCGGGTCGAAAGCGCACGGCGTCCATATTCGCAGAATCGCGCAGAAGAAGGGCCTGATGCTCAACGAGTACGGGCTCTTGCGCGGTGAAAGGCCGATCGCAGGACGCACCGAGGAAGAGATCTACGAAAAGCTCGGCCTTCAATGGATTGCGCCCGAGTTGCGCGAGGACCGCGGCGAGGTCGAAGCGGCCGCCGAGGGAAGGCTCCCGCATCTGATCGAGCGCAAGGACCTGCGCGGCGACCTGCACACCCATTCCACCTACACCGACGGCCGCGCGACGATTGAGGAGATGGCGCACGGCGCGCAAGCCGTGGGACTCGAATACTTCGCCGTGACCGACCATTCGCGCAGGCTTGCGATGACGCACGGGCTCGATCCCAAGCGGCTTCGCAGGCAATGGCGCGAAATCGAGAAGGTTCAGTCACGCGTCGAGGGAGTCACGCTGCTGCGCGGAATCGAAGTCGATATCATCGAGGACGGCACTCTCGATCTTCCCGACGACGTGCTCGCCGAACTCGACTGGGTGGTCGCCTCGGTCCACTACAAGTTCGACCAGGCGCCCCGCGACATGACGCGCAGGCTCGTGCGCGTGATCAAAAACCCCAACGTGGACGCGATTGGGCATCCGAGCGGACGCCTGCTCGGCAAGCGCGAGCCGAGCGCCTTCGATCTTGCCGAGGTGCTGAAGGCCGCGCACGGCGAAGGATGCGCGCTCGAGGTCAACTCGCAGCCCGACAGGCTCGATCTGATCGACACCGCCTGCCTAGCGGCCAAGCACGCGGGCGTAAAGCTCATCATCTCGAGCGACGCGCATCATCCGAGCCAGTTCGGTGGCCTTGTTTATGGAGTGAACCAGGCGCGTCGCGGATGGATCGAGCCGGCCGACGTGCTCAACACGTTCTCGCTCAAAGACCTCCGCCGCCACATGCGCGGTTGAGTCGCGGCAGCGAGTAGATCTGCGCAGGCTTCAAATGCGGTGCCCGCGCCGCGTGGGTGACGCGGGCATCGCCACGAAACTTGAACGTAGGAACTACTCTTCCGGCTTCCCGAGGGCCGCGGTCAGTGTCACGCCGAAACGCTCGACCATCTTGCCCGCGTCCTGGCGCATCGCATTCCACTCGGGCGCATGATGCGCGTTGTCCAGCGCCTCTTTGCTGTCGAAGTAAAGCTCGGCCACGCGGTAGAAGGGCGGCTTTGCGCCTTCGAGGCCAGAGTCGATGCGTGTGAGCACGAGTTTCTTGAGACCCGGCACTTTGCGCGCGAGTGGAACGTGCACGTCGTGGTAATACTTTTCGAACGCCTCGATGTCGCTGTCCTTGGGTGAACCCCAAATCGCCACGATTTTGTACATTGTCAGACTCTCTCCCAACCGGTTTGCAAAACGACTACTTTTTCGGCTGCGGCGCGGCCTTGGCGAGCACCGCCTCGGCCATCTTTGCGAACCGCTCCTGGCCTACCGAAATGAAAAGTCCCTCGGCCTCCGCCGTCTTCACTCCCTCAGCCGAAACCTGGCTGCTCACGAAAATCTTTCGTCCGTCGATCCTGTCAACCTTCGCTTCGAACACGAGATCGGTCAGAAGCGGCGTGGGCTTACGGTAGCGTATCGTCAGGGTTCCCGTCATCCCGGGATTGCCGGTCAGTGTTTGCGCCATCCCGAGCACCTCGTCGAACGACGCAGCGAGAAATCCGCCGTGGACGTAGCCGGGCGGCCCTTCGTACGCGACGCCGAAGTTCGCGTGCCCTATCACTTTGTCGCCGACCGCCATGACCTTGATTGGTGGAGCGAGTGGATTGGCAAGGCCGATAAGCGGGCTATGGTCGAAAAAGGCATGAGGATCGCCGGCGTTGGCGCTTTCCGCGAATCCTTCATAGACGCGCGAAACGGGATAACGTGACAGGCGTTTGGCGTATCGCTCGAGCGCGTCGGCCGCGGTGCGCAAATCGTCCTCGGGCGCGGCGACCTGCACGAGCTGATCGATCACCCGGCGCATCGCGGCGGCCAATCGATGGGCCTGGGCGCGGCGTCCGGTCGCGGGCGCCTGACTCATGAGCCACTGTTCTTCGAAATTCGTCGTATCATCAGCCATTGCGAAGGTTTTACCGGACCCGTTGCATTCATGCCATGCGCCGGCCGCCAGACGAGCGTGTGATCGTTGGACAATCGTGCCCGCCGAGCTTCCTTTCGTTCTCGAAAGGAGCCGGCGAGCACGTACTCAATGCGTGGAGCTAGGGTGCGGGCGTCTGTCCCGTGGCGCTTGAGTTATGGCTTGGCGGCGCCGCGCTGGAGGACATCGGCAGGGTTAGCCGCAGGAGATCGAAGCTGGATGGCGCGGGGATGTGTCCGGCGGTGCTGGCGCTTTCTTCAGGGGCGGCGCCAGGCGTTTCTGGCGCGGCCCTCCAGGAGAAGGCATCGAACTGGATTCCGCCAAAGCATCCGCTTGTAGCGGTAGCGAGCACACACAAGGCGATTATTGCGAACGTCCGGCGCATAAGACCGTCCCGCGTCACCTCGCATCGCGCGAAGTCGCGCAGGGATAGTGCATATCGCGTGCCTCGGAGGGGTTCTCCCCGAGTCCGATTTTTCGCGTCTTTGTATCGCTATTTCGAGCCGATGGCGGGTCGCGACAAAATCCCGTCGCCTACCGACGTTGCATCGCTGCCACTTCCTGATGCATCCGGCGTCTCGCCGACAAGACGCGGAACGTGCCGCTGGGGACGGTTCTGCGCCTTCGAGCATGCGGCGGGGCGACCGTCGCCGCATGCCGCGATTTCCACGCGCTATTTTCCGAGCGCCTTCTGAGCCGCCTCGTAATGCTCGACGGCGATACGCAAGTGGCCTGCTTCGAGTGCCCGGTCGCCCTCGTCCTTGTGCTTTTCGGCGAGCGAGACGTTCTCGCCCTTGCCCTTGGCGGCTGTGATTTCCTCGGCCACCCGCTTCTGCATCTCGTGCGCCTTGAGGCTCATCCCGGTCTCGCGAGTATGCGTGCGAGGTGGCAGGTTGCTGGTTTGGGCCGCGGCCGGAATCGGCGCGAGCGCAAGTACTGAAAAGGCGGCCGTTACGGCGCCGACAGCGAGAATGCGTGACCATCCGTTACGCATCGTTTCTTCTCCCGCATCGTCCGAACGGCGGTGCTCCGCTAGGCCGCGGGATGCGGACCGCTTGCGCTCTGCGGGGTCGTGGGATGGGGCGTTCCGAGCCGCGCGAGTATTTTCTCCGCGGGGCAGAATCCGGTGAACGCCGACTGCAGCAGGTTCAGGCCCACGAACAGATCCAGGAACAGCCAGTAGCTACTCCATACCAGCGACAGGAAAAGACCGACCAGAACGAGCGAGCCGGCCAGTGCGCGAACCTTTCTCTCCAGTGTCATTGTTGGACTTCCTCCTCATCCGGCTCAAGGCCCGGAGGCAGAGCCGGAGCATTGCGATACGCCATGTAGTAGATGAGTGGGATCACGACCAACGTGAACGCGGTCGAGGCGAAGATGCCGAAGATGAACGCCCACGCCAGGCCCGAAAAAATCGGATCGAGCGTGATCACCACCGAGCCGAGCGCCGCCGCGCCCGCGGTCAGCACGATCGGGCGCAGCCGGATCGCGCCCGCTTCGAGCACTGCTTCCTTGAGCGTGAGGCAGCGCGCGATGCCGTGATGGATGAAGTCGATCAGGATGATGGAATTTCTGACCACGATGCCTGCGAGCGCGATCATTCCGATCATCGCGGTCGCGGTGAAAAACGTCGGATCCGCGTAGCCCGCGATATGGCTCTCGGTCAGCAGGTTCAGGATGAAGAAGCCGGGCATGATGCCGATGAGGGTGAGCGGGATGGCGGCCATGATGATGAGCGCGATCACCATCGACTCGGTCTGCGCGACCAGCAGCACGAAGATGAAGAACAGCGCCGCGCCGAAGGCGATTCCGAGGTCGCGGAACACGGTCACCGTGATGTGCCATTCGCCTTCGCCCGACCAGTTGACGGTGTAGCCCGGCGGAAACATCTTTGCGGTGTGCTTTTCGAGCCACAGCACTTCGTTGACCGGGCTTTCGCCGACCGTCTCGGCCATCACGAAAACCACGCGCCGCAAATCCTTGTGATAGATGGGCTGCTCCGCGAGCGTGCGCTTGACCGTGCCCAATTCCGACAGCGGCACCATCGCGCCCGCCGCGCCGCGAAGTCTGACCGAGGACAGCAGACGCTCGAGCGACGAGCGGTCCGCGCGCGGCATCCTGAGTTCGACCATCAGCGGCGTGCGCTCGGTATTGGTATGGACGGGGACGGCGGCGCGCCCGCCGAGCACGATCGCGAGCGTCTGGGCCGCCTGCTCGACATTGACGCCGTTGAGCGCGGCCTTGCGCCTGTCGAGCATGAATTCAAGGCGCGGCTCGCGGGCGATCGATGAATCGTCGGTATCGGCGAGGCCGGCGGTCTTCTCGAAGACCTTCCTGAGCGAGCGTCCGTAGCGGATCATCTGAGCGTATTCGCTGCCCGCGGCCGGACCGTAAATTTCCGCGACCACGCTGGCCAGCACGGGCGGTCCGGGTGGCGTCTCGACGATCTGGATCACCTTGGCGTGATCGGCCCGCGCGATCTTTTCGACCTCGGGCCGAATCCTGAGCGCGAACTCGTGCGAACCCTGGGCGCGATCGGCCTTGGGCGCGAGCTGGATACGGACCTGGCCCTGCCACGGGTCGCGCCGCATGTAGTAATGGCGCACCATCCCGTTGAAACCGAACGGCGCCGCCGTGCCCGCGTAGCTCTCGAAGGCGGTCACTTCCGGCTCGCGCGCCATCAGCCGCCCGAGATCGTCGAGCACCTTGTTGGTGTTCTCGACCGGCGTTCCCTCGGGCATGTTGACCACGAGCTCAAGCTCGTTCTTGTTGTCGAACGGGAGCATCTTGACCGGCACGAAGCCAAAGACGACCAGCAGGACGGAGCCGACCAGCGCGGCGACCACGGCGTAAAGGAACATTCGCGCGCGGCGGGGGCTGTCGAGCATCGGTTCGAGCACCCTGCGATACCATCGGCGGACCCACGCGGCTTCTTCCTCGGGTTCCTTGCCGGCGGGATGCTCGTAGTCCTTGCGCAGCAGATGGAAGCAGGCCCACGGCGTTATGGTGAACGCGACCACCAGCGACATCAGCATCGCAAGCGGCACGTTGAACGGCATTGGCCGCATGTACGGGCCCATCATCCCCGTCACGAACAGCATCGGGATGAACGACAGGATGACGGCGAAGGTGGCCAGGATGGTCGGCGGCCGCACCTCGTCCACCGCGATCAGGGTCGCCTGGCGCGGCGGATGGGTGCGCAGGCGGAAGTGGCGATGGATGTTTTCGACGTCGACTATCGGGTCGTCAACGAGGAGTCCGAGCGAAAGGATGAGCGCGAACAGGGTCACGCGGTTTATCGTGTAGCCAGCGAGCAGGTTTCCGAGCAGCGTGATCGCAAGCGTGACCGGCACCGCGATCGCGACGATGAACGCCTCGCGAATCCCGAGCGAGAAAGCGAGCAGGCCGACAATAATCGCGACCGCGATAAGCAGCTCGCGCACCAGTTCATTGACCTTCTCGTTGGCGGTCTCGCCGTAATTGCGCGTGACCATCACGTGAACGTCCGATGGTATTGCCACGCCCTTCAACTGCTCGACCCGGTGCAGGACCTGCTCGGCGACGGAGACGGCGTTGGTGCCCTGGCGCTTGGCAATCGCGATCGTGACGGCCGGAAAAGTCTGGCCGCGCATGCCGACCGAATCGAGTTTGATCTGCCCCGGCTCGTGGAGCAGGTAATGAGCCGCGGGTCCGAAGCCGAGCCTTACGTAGTTGGTGGCTTCGGCGGGTCCATCGAGCACGCGGGCCACGTCGCGCAGGTAAACCGGACGCCCGTCGCGCACGCCGACGACCAGGTTTCGCACCTCGGCGGCGTTGTGCAGGAACGGACCGCTGTCCACCAGGTACACTTCGTTTCCACGGTCGAATGTCCCGACCCGCAGGTTGGCGTCGGCGCCCTGAAGCGCCTGCGACACTTCGAGCGGCGTGAGCCCATGCCCGGCCAGGCGGTCCGCCTGGAGCATCACGCGGATCTGGCGCGGGCGTCCGCCGACGATAAACGACTTGCCGGTGTTCGGCACCTGTTGCAGGCGATGGAGAATCTCGTCGGCGATTCGGCGCAACTGCGCGTCGCTCTCGGTCGCGCTGTAGAGGGTCAGGGTGACGATCGGAACGTCGTTGATCCCGACCGGCTTGACGATCCATCCGGTCACGCCCGGCGGCACGGCGTCGCGATTGGATTCGAGCTTGTTGTAGATCTCGACCAGTGCCTGCGTCTCGCTGAACCCGACATCGAAGCGCACCGTGACCATCGCCTGCCCCGGCATCGAGACCGAGTAGATGTGCTTGACGCCCTCCATCTCCCACAGCCGGCGTTCGAGATTGATGGTGACGAGGTTTTCGACCTCGGCGGCCGTCGAGCCGGGCATCTGCACGATGATGTCGGCCATCGGGACGACGATTTGCGGATCTTCCTCGCGCGGCGTGACGGCAAGCGCGAGTGCGCCGGCCGCAAGCGAGGCGAGCAGCAGCAGCACCGAAAGGTTGGAGCCGAGGAATCGATCGACGATCCGGGCGGTGAAGCCGAGTTTTTCGCCGTTCTCACTCATTTGGACGTTCCATCGGCGGCCATTCGCTCGTCGGCGCCCCCCAGAAGCACCCGGTCGCCCTGTAGAAGCCCGGAGAGCACTTCCACCCGCTCGCCAAAAGCGCGCCCGGTCGTGATCTGGCGCACCCGGACCGCGCCGTGCTCGATAACCCTGACGGTTTCGAGCTGGCCGACACTTTCGATTGCCGAGCGGGCGACGGTGAGAATCTTCTCCGTGCCCACGTCAAACGAGGCGCTCGCGTACATCCCCGGCCTGAGCGCGGGGTCCGACGGCAGCGGCGCGCGTACGAGGAAAGTGCGGCTTGCGGGGTCGGCAGCGGGAACGATCTCGTTGATTTTCGTCGCGATTGTCCGGCCGGCCGCCTCAATTCTCACCGTAAGCGGCATTCCGATGGAGACCTCGCGCGTCAGCTCCTCGGGAACACGCAGTTCGACTCGAAGCGCCTGGGAATCGTACACGCGCACGAGAGGCTTGCCCGGAAGCGCCAGGTCCCCCGGCTCGACCAGGCGCTCGGCCACTACGCCTGAGACCGGAGAGCGCACGGTCGCGTACTTGAGCGAGGCCTCGGCGGCGGTAACCTGGGCTTTTGCGGATTCGACATCGCCGCGCGCGGCGCGATAGTTCGCCTGGGCCGCGTCGAATTCATGGGGGGTCACCGAGCCGCGCTTGAGCAGGGCGCTGAACCGGCGCTCGTCCTTGCTCGCGCGTGTGAAGTTTGCGGTTGCCGCCGCGACCTGCCCCCGGGCCCGCGCAACCGCGGCCGCGAGGTCGGAGTCGTCGAGCCGCGCCAGCACCTGTCCGGCTTTTACCCGCTCGCCCGCGTGCACCGTAACCTCGCGAACGGTGGCCGAGACGCGGCTTGCCGCATCGACTTCGACACGCGACTGCACGGTTCCGATCGCGTCGCGCGTATTGGCGACCGTCTCCAGCCGCACAACGTCGACCGGCAGATTGGGAATGCGCGAGACCGGCGGGCTCAGCAGCCCCGGCTCGATCCTGCCGCGTCCCAAAAGCACGACAAGCGCGATCAGTACCGCCGCCGCCCCGGCCAGGACGGCGATGAGCTTTCCTTTCGGCCTCCGCTCTTCAGACTTGTGGTTCATGGCTCGGTTCCGAGGTTGAGTTGGCCCGAAGCAAGCTTGAGCGCCGCGCGAGCCACCAGCACCGCGACCCTGGCTTCGACAAGCCGCATGTCGGCCTGCTTGCGCTCGGTCTCGGAGTCCAGGACCTCGACGTTGGTGGCAAGTCCGGAGCCGTAGCGGTCCTCCAGGATTCGGGCGGCGTCGGAGGCGTAGGCCGCGTTATGGCGGGCCACGCCGAGATTTTCCGAAGCGGCGGCGAGCGCGTGGTAGGCTCTCTGAACGTCGAGCGCGATCGCGTGGCGCAGATCGTCCTCGAGCTCGCGCGCCCGCGAGAGCCGCTCCATCGCCGCGGCTGTCCGCGAGCTGGTCGCAAGTCCGTCAAACAGATTGAGTTGGCCGGTCACGAACACGCTGTAGCTGTTGCCCGCGCGGACCAGGGACTCGCTATCGTTCTCGTAGGCGGCCGACACGCTTAGCGTCGGGAGATAGTCGGCGCGCGCAATCTTGAGGTTTTGTTCCGCCTGATCGATCTGGGATTGCACGATCCTGAGCTCGGGGCGTATCGAGAGCGCCTTCGTGACCAGATCCTCCAGGCCCGGTTGCGTGACTGGCGCGACACGCGCGAGCTCGGGCGGGTTAACCAACGGCGCGAGCCGGCGGTCCTCGGTTCCAAGCGTATGGGCAAGGGCGTCCCACGCGGTCAGGAGCTGGTTGCGGGCGACGTTGCGCTCCTGCTCGAACGTACCCTCCATCACCCGCGCACGCAGCACGTCCGCCTTCACCACCATCCCGTGCCTGAACATGTTGTCGGCCTGCTCACGATGGGCCCGTGCGGCGGCCAGCGCGCGCTCGAGCACGCCGACCCGTTCCTCGAGCAGGACCGAGCCGTAGTAGGCCTGTACGACCGCGAATTCGGTTTCCTGGCGGGTTCGAATCGCGCGCCATTTGGCCATATCGGCGGCGTCGCGCGAGGCCTTGAGCGAGGCCCAGAGCCTGCCCCCGGTGAAGATTGGCTGCGTCAGCCGGATCATCGACTGGAAGTTCGAGAACGAGGCGGGATAGTTCAACCGATCGATATGGAAATCGTTCGGCCCGAAGTCCTGCTGATTGAGCAGGTTCGCGAATACCAGTGCCGGGGTATTGGTATTCGAGTAGTTTTCCAGCGCGTCCAGGCGCGGCAGCATCGCTCCGCGCGCCACTCCCACGTCGTGCCCGGCGGCCGCGCTCGAAAGCTCGGCGGCGCGCAGCACGCGGTTATGGCTGAGCGCGAGCGAAAGGGCCTCTTTGAACGATATTCGCTCGCGAGTCGCCTCCGCGGCGTGTGCGCGGGGAGCAAGGCAAAAGCTTATCGCGATTGCGAGAGCGGCAGCCGTGGTTTTTCTCGTGAGCGTCATGGGATTAAGTGTCCTCGGGATGGCATGGCCGGCTGTCCTTTGCCTCGATGATTCAATAAATCAATTGAATAATCAAGAGAAGGGTCGCGGCCCCTTGGTTTCGATGGGAAACGCGCGCCGGCCTCGTCCTTGTTATAGCTATGCCCGTGCCAAGTATAGCTATGCCCATGCCAAGACCGCCCTGGCGGTCGGGATTTACGGAAACCTTGGACGTAAACGGCTTATTGCCAAGCCGGTTGTCTTTTGCCGCGCAAACGCGCCGCAAAGACGCGTCTTACGGCATTTTGGCTGCGTCCGAAGGATACACCTGGCGACATGCGCAGTTGCACGAAGGGACGATTTGGGGTTTTGCTTGCGCGGCGGAGAAACGATGCGAACGGGAAGGAGTCAGCGGCCGTGGCTTCCCAGCCATCGGGCGCGGTTGCGCACCATCGGCCGCCGGCTTTGGAGCAGGGCGTAGGCTTCGTCGAGCGTCATCGCGCGGCGCGTTTTCAGGAACCACGCGACCACCAGCGGTGCGCGCTCGCATCCCTCCTCGCAATGGACCAGGACGCACTGGCCGAGAGCGAGAGCGTCGTCGATTATTTTGGCGGCGCCGTCGAGCGATTCGATCCCGTTGGCCATGAACGGCAGATGCAGTGCCTGCCAGGGCTCGTCCTCGGGGAGATCCGGCAGCACGCTGATTATCGTGCCGTCGAACTTCTGCGCGTCCTGAAGGTCGCCGACGAACAGATTCGGGATTATCTCGCTTTCCTTCCAGCCCGCGGCCAAGGGACACCTCACACTATCGCACTGCAACCGGGCCACGGCTGGACCCGCTTAAAGCGCCCCGCGCTGCCCTCGCGTTGACGCACGTCATTCACGCAGCTAATGCGCACGGACCCATCCGGCGAGGAACTGCGGCTGCGACCAATCGAAGACGCGCTCCTGAAGTTGAAGCGGCCGGGTTCCATTCCATTCCGCCGTGTCCCACGACAGCGCTCCCCGGGCGTTCATCCCGATACTGAGCACGAGCAGCACGGCTCCGACCCCGAGCATCGGGTTCGAGCCGAGCGTGCGCCGGTCCTCGGGGATCGCCGCGCAGCCGAGCACCGCCAGCAGATAGAACCATGGGAGCGCGTCAGCAAAGAAACGCGGCCCGTAACATTGCCCATTCCACCAGACCCGATGGGTAGCGAAGGTGAAGGTGAGCACGGCTATCGTCAGGAGCGAAGTGACAGCCAGCCGTCGATGCGGAATCGCGCGCCAGTAACGCGCCGTGAGATAGAGAACGAAGGCGACGACGGGTACATAGACAAACAGCCCGCGCGAGGGGCTCACCAGGTTGCAAAGAAGTCCTATCCAAAAGACCGATATGGTGTTGCGCGTGGGCGCGTAGTACACCGGCAGCGGCGTTCCGAAGGTGCTCACCCAAATCCAGATGAAGACGGCGAGCCAGAAGGCGCCGGTCAGCGCGTACGCGACAAATGAACGAGTGTGGAAGAGGAGAACGTACAAGGTGACGAAAAAGATCGGGACTGCGCCGGTCGGCCGCACGAAGAACATCCACGACAGAAGCGTCGCGAGCAGAATCGGACGCAGCGGCGCGCCGTTCTTCTCGCCGCTGAGCAGCATGTAGGCCACGATGCCGCCGAGCAGTATTTCCCATGTGTGCGACCACATACCGCGCGACGCCGTGCTCCAGACCTGGGTGCCGAAAGCGCCTCCCACCGCAACGAGCATGCTCCACGCCGGGCTCAGCAGGAGCGACGCGGTGCGGAAGAAGACCCACGCCAGCACCGCCATCAGGAACGACGCGAGTGTCCTTTGGATAATAATCGCGCCGAACAGGTTGTAGCGGCCATCCGGGGTCGCGGCTGAGATGCCGAAGAGGTTTGCCGCCGCGACCGCCGGCACGGACAGGACTGATGTCCCGAGCGAAAAGAAGTACAGAACCTTGTGCCCGTTGGTCATCTGGAGCTGATAGGCATTGTGGCCGCGAATCGTGTTGAACGGCAGGTCGGGCTTGAAGTGCCGGATTTTGTAAGAACTCAGGTCGAAGGTGTGATTATAAAGCAGACTCTCCGCCGTGAGCATCGAGTACTTCGAGTCCGTCATCTGGATAACGGGCGAGAACAGGAAGACGACGAATGCGAAAAGCCAGAGCGCGACCTCCATCCGAAAAAGTTGCTTGCGGTTGCGGCCGGCGCCGTCTTTTTCAACATCCACCGTCGAAGCGATATCCCGGAGCCTCTTCTGAGCGGCTTCCAAAGCGTGACACCTCCTCCGCACCCCGTGCGTCGCGAAATCACTATTTGCGCCCGATAGAATCTAGGAGCAACAAGCGGAGGAAGCCAGCCTGAGCAGCCTGCTGCAGCCTATCGCGGCGTTACAACATCGGTCGGAAACGAGCCGACCAGATGGTTGAGCGGGCGCGAGCCATGGCCTATCTCGGGCGCGGTTTCGAGTGCATGGGTAACGTACCGCTTGGCAAGCGCGATCGCATCCTCGAGATTCTGCCCGCGGGCCATCGAGGCCGCGATTGCGGCCGACAGGGTGCATCCCGCGCCATGTGCGCGTCCGACCGCAACCCGCGGCGCGCGAAAATCGCGCATCGTGCGCCCGTCGAAGAACACGTCGACCGCGTCGCCCTCGAGCGCTCCGCCGGTGACCAGGACCGAATGCGCGCCCATCGTGACCAACCGCCGCGCCGCCTCGCGCATGTCGTCGGCGGTTCTGACCGCGCATCCGGCGAGAATCTCGGCCTCGCGTATGTTGGGAGTGATGAGCGTGGCCGCTGGGAACAGCGCATACTTGAGCATCGTGATCGCGTCATGCTCCAGAAGCCGGTCACCGCTTGCCGCAACGATGACGGGGTCGACGATGAGGTTCGCAAGGCGCTGCGCGCGCACGTGCACGGCGACCTTTTCGATCGCCGCCGCGTTCGACAGCATTCCGGTCTTTACGGCGCTTACCTCCAGGTCGTCACATACCGCGTCTATCTGCGCGCCGATGAACTCGGGTTCGAGGTTCGCGATAGCGCGCACCCCGAGCGTGTTCTGCGCGGTAAGCGCGGTAATCGCGCTTGCGCCGAACACGCCGAAGGCGGCGAAGGTCTTCAGGTCGGCCTGGATTCCCGCGCCGCCGCTGGAATCCGAGCCCGCGACAGTCAATGCGACTGGAATCATGTGCGTGCTCCCTCGCTCGAGCGTTGGCCGAACCGTCTCGGCCGGGCGACGGCGAGCGCCGCGGCCGATGCGGCCCGGTACCGCCCATCATCGCGCGATTTCGGCGCAGTCGCCAAAGCGCGGGCGGCGGCCGCGGATGCATATAAGTACTTGACGATAGCTGGAATCGAATGATAGTAATTATCATCTAAACGATGGAACTACAGCTGGTCAGTGAGGGGCGCCGCGCCGGCTATGCCGCGCGCCGTCTGGCCGAGTTCGCCGAGCGATGCCGAAGGGGCGGGCTGGCGGTCACTCCGCAGCGGCTTGCGATAATCAGGGCGCTGCTTTCATCGGCTGAGCATCCCCGCGCCGACGTGATTTACGAGATGGTGCGCCGCGAGCATCCCCATATCTCGCTCGCCACCGTCCATCGCACGCTCGATACGCTGTGCGAGATCGGCGAGGCGCGCAAGGTGACGATGCTGCACGACAGTGCCCGCTACGACGGCAACGTCACGCCGCATCATCATGTGATCTGCGTGAAGTGCCGGCGGATTCGCGACGTGGAGATTCCCGACGTAAGCGCTCTGCTTGACGCTTGCAAGGAGATCGGGGATTTCAAGGTGCTGGGAAGTTCGCTCGAAATTCATGCGCTCTGCCCCGCATGCGCGGGCAGGGGCCGCACGCGGCGGGCGACGCAAAGGCGGGGCTCAACCCGCGGATCGGCTGAAGAATCCAGGTCCAGGACAGGCGAGGAGGCTTGATCAATGAAGAATCTCAAGGGAACCAAAACCCACCAGAACCTGAAGGAGGCCTTTGCGGGCGAAAGCCAGGCCAACCGCCGCTACCTCTACTTCGCAAAGGTTGCGGACGTCGAGGGTCAGCCCGAAATTGCCGGCCTGTTTCGCGATACCGCGGAGGGCGAAACCGGCCACGCCCATGGCCATCTCGACTATCTCAAGAGCGTGGGTGACCCGGTGACCGATCAGCCGATCGGCGACACCATGCTGAACCTCAAATCGGCGGTTCACGGCGAAACCTACGAGTACACCGACATGTATCCCGGGATGGCGAAGACGGCGCGCGAGGAAGGCTTTCCCGAGATAGCGGACTGGTTCGAGACGCTGGCCAAGGCCGAAAAGTCGCACGCGGGACGTTTCGCCAAGGCAGCACAGTCGCTAAGTTAAGGTCGGAATTAACCTTGTCGCGGGCCGGCCGGACAAGTTTCGGCCGGCCCCGGATTGAAGCTTTCGCCCGCGCCGGAACATGCGATGGCATGTTGCCGGGTCCGTTTCTCGCCGCGCCGCCCGGGCGCATCCCTGGAGAAGGCAATTCCGATGAGTCGTATAGAGTCGAGGCCGACCGACGGTCTCTCATACAACACGACCGAGCCGAAGTACTGGGAGCGCGCCGGTCTCGCCAAGGAGATCGACCGTGTCTTCGACATCTGCCACGGGTGCCGGCTGTGCTTTAACATGTGCCCGTCGTTTCCGGCGCTGTTCGAGGCCGTGGATCGCAACGACGGCGACGTTCTGAAGCTCACGCCAGCCGAGAAGGACCGGGTCGTCGAGCTTTGTTACGGATGCAAGCTGTGCGAGGTGCGATGCCCCTACACGCCGCGCGACGGCCATGAATTTCAGCTCGATTTTCCGCGCCTGATGGCCCGCGTCAGGGCGGTGAAAGCGAAGGAGTCGGGCGTGCCGCTTCGTGAGCGTTTGCTCGGCAATCCGGACATGCTCGGACGGCTCGGCGCAGCCGCGCCCGCGCTTGCCAACCTGGGTTCGCGCATCCGGCTCCAGCGCGTCGCCATGGAGATGACGCTCGGGATTCATCGCGACAAGAAGCTTCCCGAGTTCGCGGCCGAAACGTTCGAAAAATGGGTCGCGCGCACGGGCCTGCCCAAGGCGCCAGAGAATCCCGCCGCAAAGGTGATCCTGTTTCCCACCTGCTTTGTGAACTTTTACAACACCAGCCCCGGACGTGCGGCGGTGAGCGTGCTTGCGAAGAACCGATGCGCGATCGCCTGCCCGAAGCAGAACTGTTGCGGGATGCCCGCGCTCGACAGCGGCAACGTTGAGTTCGCGCGCGAGCAGGCGCGCGCCAACGTGGCCTCGATGCTGCCGATGGTGCGCGAGGGCTACAAGGTCGCGGTGCTCAACCCGACCTGCTCGCTCACGATGCGCCTGGAGTATCCGAGCCTGCTCGCCGGTGACGAAGTCAGGGAATTTTCCGGGGCCATCGTCGATGTGCACGAGATGCTCTGGAAGCTAAAGAGCGACGGCGCTTTCAACCGCGATTTCCGCAGCACGCCGGGCAGAGTGGCTTACCACGTGCCGTGTCATTTGAAGGCCCAGCAAATCGGCTTTCGCTCGCGCGATCTGATGCGTCTCATACCCGGTGCCGAGATCGTCACTGTCGACGCGTGCAGTGCGCACGACGGCACGTGGGCGATGAAGAAGGAGTTCTTCGAGCTTTCGATGAAATGCGGCGCGAAAGCCTTTGACGGGATGCGCAACGCCGAGGGCAAGGTGATGGCGACCGATTGCCCGCTCTCGGCGCTCCAGATTGAACAGGCCACCGGCACCCATCCGCTTCATCCCATCGAGGTGCTGGCTCGCGCCTACGAGGATGGCGGATTTCCCGACAAGGTGCCCGAAGCGCCCAAGCAAGAGGGCCAGTAGTCTTACGATTGCGCGCGCCGTTGCAATTGGCGTCGATAGCCGCACACGGATTTGACGATGAAACCTGTCAGCAGAGACGAGATTCTTCCTTTCGAACAATGGGAAATGGTGCGGCCGCGCCTTCGCGCCCTGTTCATCCATGAGAAAAACCGGCGCAGGCTCGCGGTCGGCGCGCATCTGACGCTGCTGTTCGAGAACGGACGGACGGTCTGGTACCAGATCGAGGAGATGTTGCGCGCCGAGAAGATCGCGGCGCCCGAGGCCCTGCAGCACGAGATCGACACGTACAACGAACTGCTGCCGCGCGCGGGCGGATTCGCGGCCACGATGCTTATTGAGTTCGGCGAGTCCGCCGAGCGCGACGCGGCGCTTCGCCGGCTGGTCGGACTGGAGAACCACGTGTGGTTGAAACTCGGCGACCGAAGGTTTCCGGCCAGGTTCGACACGCGGCAGATGTCAACCGAGCGAATAAGCTCAGTTCAGTTCATCCACTTTGACGCGGCAGTCGACGCTAATGCGTTCCTGGCGCTGGCCGAGGCGGGCAAGGCCGCGATCGAGGTGGACCATCCGAACCTCTCCGTGAGAGCTGAAATATCGGGCGCCCTCGCACACGCGCTCGCCGAAGATCTCGCAAGCGAATACTAGCGCCCTGAGGCATCGGCCCTCCGTTTTCGCACCGAGCGGTCCCGCGCTCGCCTGAATCTAGGTGTCCGAAGCGCCTCTGCGCGTGTGCTTTCGCGCATATGCGCATTTCAACAGGCCGCGACGGCGCAGGTGGCCGGTCTCCGTGTTCGGGTTTGCTCATCGGAAATGCCGCGGGACGGTCATCCGCCGGGATGCACCGGTTAGGTCCGCCCAACCATCACAGGAGAAGCCTGAACTTGCGTAAGTAAAAGCGCGCCTTATCGACAGAGCAAAAATTAGAATGGTTGACATCCTGTATGCGCGGGTGCTATTTCGCCGCCGTGACGTGCTTGGGAGGGCGCGGCGCACAGGTGTCATAGCGGCGAGGCCAGGGTTTGGGTTCTTGGCCAACCGCGGAAGATGCCTGGGAGGGCGCGGCGCACAAGCGTCATAGCGGGGGAGGCCAGGGTTTTGGGGTTCTTGGCCAACCACGGAAGTTCCATCTGGCTTGGGGGAGTCTATGGCTAACAGAGCTGAGGGAACGGTTCGCGGTTTGTGGAGGAGTCTCCTGGTAGTCGCCGTGGCGGGAACGGCGATGATGTGGTCGTCAGCCGCAATGGCCACGATCACGCAGGGCGATTTTTCAGTATTCGGATTTTTTCAGTCGCGATGGTCGGGCCGATGGGGCGAGTCAAGCCTCAAAAACAACGGCGTTCCATCCAAGTCGCTTGCGACGGGAGCAATTCCGAGCCAGGTCGTTATCAGTCCCGGAGTCCCGGCGAGTTATGGCAATGGCGGAAGCTTCGCCTTCACCCGATGGGATCTGGTTCAGGCCCGCCAGATCGGTGATATTCGCCCCGATTATCACTTCGTCAAAAACTACAAATTCTTCGGCCGGTTCGACACGCTGATACTGAAGGACGCGGACTTCTTCGCTTTCTATCGCCCGTGGTACGACGCCTTCGGCTCGATAAAAGGCATGGGTGTGGTGCCGTCCAATCTCGGTTGGTATCCATACTCACAGAACACCCTACAACAGGAGTATTTCCAGAATAACCTGCACGAGTACTACGCGCAGTTGAACTTCACTGACAATTTCTCGATGCGCGTGGGCAAACAGGAGGTCATCTGGACCGAGGCGGACGCGCTATCCGGCACCGAAATCACCAACAGCGTCAACTTCATGTATCACTGGGATAATTTCGAGACGCCGGAATACCTGCGCGAAAACCTCAACATGATCAAGTTCAACTATATCCTCCCCGACTTCCTGAAGACCGCGAACAATGAAGCGGAATTCTTCTGGATACCGGGCGATTGGTATGGTGATGGAACGATCGTAAATACCACCGACCCGCGCAGCCCATGGATCTACCCCGGAGCGCTGGGCGGGGGTGGGAACCCGACGTACAGTATGTTCGGGCAGCCGGTCGGTGAGGGGACGTTCGCCAGCCAACCGTGGCATCCGCTCGCTCTAGTCACCGCAAACGGGGCTCCGGTCAGCCTGTTCAACCCCGGTGTCTTCTTGCAGGAGAACGTCCTCTCGGTAACCCCGTATCCCACCAACACCATCCAGAACAGCGAGTTCGGATTCCGCTATTCGTCGCTGCTTCCGATTGGGAACGGGCTGCAGGCGAGTTTCATTTTCCTGTACGAGGATCGCCTTTCCACTCCGGGTCTGTGCACTATGTGCGCTACGCCAGCCGGATTCACGGAGGCCTACCCCGGGATTTACACCAGCTTTACCCAGTTCGACTTTGGCAAGCCCAAGATTGGTTCGGTCGTCGGTACCGAACGAATACTGTTGTCCCAGGCTTACCAGCGTAACCCCTTCTTCGGCTCGACCGGCACATATTACGACAAGGATTTTACCGACGTCGTTTATCGCTACGACTTTCTCTATGCGCCGCGAGTCGGTGTCTCCCTGGCCAACCCGAAAACGCGCGGCCCACAACTGGGACTTGGAAGCTGGAACTGGACTCAGGAGACGCGATTCATCGTCGCCGGCGACCGTCCGACTTACATTCCGTGGATTTCCAAGCAACACACCTTCCTCACGTTCCAGTATGTCAACACCTGGTATCCCTCCCTGTATGGCGACGCAGTTCCCTACTTCGGTAATTTCATCGGCAAGATTCGCCCGGACAACAACTTTTTCTTCCTGGCAGCGACCAACTGGCTGATGAACGGGCAGTTGACGATGGGTAACGTGTTCTCATGGGATGTCGACGACGAGGTCGGCAACTACACGATTACCAACACCTATCGTTACTCGCGCAACGTGCTGTTCGGATTGAACGCGACGTGGTACCTGGGCCAGAGCGGCCGGTACACCGACCCGTTCGCCTTCAGCCGCGACCAGACAATGAACGAAATCGAAGCGAGCTTCACGTACGAGATCTAAAGCGCTCGCAAATGCCTGATTTGGAAGGCGGTTGCGTAGCATGGCGCAGCCGCCTTTCCGTTATCCGTGCGTCGGTTTTGCGTCAACGCGGTGCCTGCGATGTAATATCGGCGTCGCGCATTCCGGTGATCTTGGGGAGGAATCATGTCATCGACGCCGCAATGGTACCTGATTCGGACCAAACCCGGTAAGGAGAGGTGGGTTCGCGATCAACTGGCAGTGACGGTGCCGGAAGTCTTTCTGCCCATGCTCAAGGCGAAG
>JAJYMR010000030.1 GCA_021786815.1 Deltaproteobacteria bacterium | reverse complement strand
AAACGCGGTCACCGCGCCCACTGTCGCAACCAGCTCCATGGCGGCCGGCGCCATCGTGAACAGGAAGTTCAGCCGCGCGACCATGTAAACGCCCGCCGTGACCATCGTGGCCGCGTGGATAAGCGCGCTGACCGGCGTCGGACCGACCATCGCGTCGGGCAGCCATACGTAAAGCGGAATCTGCGCCGATTTTCCGGTCGCGCCGACGAACAGCAGGATGCATGCGGTCGTGGCGGCCGCCGCGGGAATCAGATGCGCGTCGGCGTGGAGCGCCGTGAAGTTCAGCGTCCAGACGTTGTGCGCGCCGTAAGCCGCAAGCAGCGTGAGGATTCCGAGCACGAATCCCGCGTCGCCCACGCGGTTGGTGATGAAAGCCTTGCGTCCGTTGTAGGCGTATTCGGGCGTCTGGTACCAGAACCCGATCAGCAGATACGAGCACAGCCCGACGCCTTCCCATCCGACGAACATCAAAAGCAGGTTGCTCGCCAGCACCAGGATAAGCATCGAGAACGCGAACAGGTTCAGGTACGCGAAGTAGCGCGCGTAGTCCTCGTCGTGCTCCATGTATCCGACGGAGTACAGGTGGATGAACGCGCCGACGCCCGTCACCACCATCACCATCACACCCGACAGCGCGTCGAGACGGAGCGCGATATCCACGTGGAAGGGGCCAGCTTCGATCCAGGGCCAGAGCGTCGTGTGCAACACGGCGCCCGCCGGCATCGTGAGCAGCGTTACGAACGCCCACGTCGCCACGCCGAAGGCGGCGAAGATCGCAAGCGGACCGGCCACGTTGACCGCGCTTCTGCCCGCGCGCGCGCCGAAGAAAACGTTGAACAGAAAGCCGAGCGCGGGGAAGAGCAGTATAAGGCCCAGTGCCGGAAAAGAGACCGTCATGGGATCACCATCTGAGCAGGTTCAGTTCGTCCGCATTGACCGTCTCGCGGTTGCGGAACATGGAAATGATGATCCCGAGGCCGACCGCGGCCTCGGCGGCCGCGACGGTCATCACGAAGAACACGATCACCTGCCCGTCCATCGAACCGAGCCTGCGCGCAAGCGCGACGAAGGCCAGGTTCACCGCGTTCAGCATCAACTCGATCGACATGAACATCACGAGCACGTTGCGGCGCAGCAGAACTCCCGCGACGCCGATCACGAAGATCGCGGCGCTGAGGGCCATTACCCAGCTATACGGCACCGTCATGACGCGGCCCCCGTCTTCACGCCACTGGCGCCCGGCTCCGATGGGCCGGGGCGCCGCGCAATCGCGACCGCTCCGACCACCGCAACCAGCAGCAGGACCGAAGTGGCCTCGAAAGCGACCAAGTAATCCTTGAACAGCACCGAGGCGAGGCTCGCCAGCGAGCCATATCCCGGCGCTAACTGTTTGGCGGCGAGCGTCGGATGCGCATGGGCAAAGAACAGGAACAGTTCGGCGACCAGCGCCGCGGCCGCTATCGCGCCGAAAAACTTGAGCGCAAGATGCCCGACCGGCCTCTCCTCGACCTGCAGATTCAAGAGCCAGATGACGAACAGGAACAGGACCATGATCGCGCCGGCATAGACGATCGCCTGAAGAAAGCCGACCGTCACCGCACCGAGCCCGATGAACAGCACGGCTATCACGAGCAGGGTCATCACCAGGGCGAGCAGCGAATGGACCGGATTGCGCTGAATCACCACGCCAAGCGACGAGATGATGGCGAGCGCGGCCAAAAAGATGAACAGGGCAAGAGGCATCAGTGCGCACCTCCCGCGAGCACGATCACGAACGCCGTCGCCACGATGTTGAGCAGGCCAAGCGGCACCAACCCCTTCCATCCGAGCCGCATCAACTGGTCATAGCGGAAGCGCGGCAGGGTCCATCGAATCAGGATCTGGAACCAACAGAAGATGACGACCTTTACCCAGAACGCGATCACACCGAGGATGGCGACGAGCAGGTTCGGCATCGCGAGCATCGCGCCGCCCGGAAGA
This sequence comes from Deltaproteobacteria bacterium, assembly GCA_021786815.1. Classification (GTDB taxonomy): domain Bacteria; phylum Desulfobacterota; class Binatia; order Binatales; family Binataceae; genus DTIX01. The sequence goes on along the minus strand of JAJYMR010000030.1, from coordinate 5,299 downwards.
TGGAACCCGTCACGGTACAGCCACGGTATCTGCCATCCGCCGAAAAAGAACGTCGTGACGAGCACCGATACCAGCACGATCTCGGCGAAGTCGGTGAGCATGAAGCAGGCCTGCTTGCCGCCGGAATACTCCGTGAAATAGCCCGCAATCAGTTCCGACTCACCTTCGGGCAGATCGAACGGAACGCGCTTCGATTCGGCCATCCCGGCCGTCATCAGCAGCAGGAAGGCGACCGGCTGGACAAAGATGCCCCATCGCGGAAGCCATCCGAACCACACGCCGCCCTGCGCATGGCACATTGCCTGCAGATCGAGCGTGCCATAGGTCATGACCACCGCGATTATCGCCAGGCCCATCGCGATCTCGTACGAGATCATCTGCGCCGTCGCCCGCACGCTTCCGAGCAGCGCCCAGCGGTTGTTCGATGCCCATCCACCGAGCGCAACGCCGTAAACGCCAATCCCAATCGTCGCCAGGATGTAGAGCGCGGCGACGTCGAGGCTCGCGGCCTGCAGCACGATCGTGTGTCCGGCAATCGTTATCTGGTCGCCGAACGGCACGACCGCGAAAGTAATCAGCACCGGGAAGAGCGCGAGAAACGGCGCGAGCGAGTGCAGGAAGCGGTCAGCGCCCTCGGGAACGAAATCCTCTTTGGTGAAAAGCTTGATCGGGTCGGCGACAAGCGTGTTGACGAACCCGAGGTTGGGAAGCCCGAGCTTTTTGCCCAAGCCGGTAATCGCGGCACGGTTGGCGCCGATACGGTCCTGAATCAGGGCGCTGCCCTTGCGCTCGAACCAGAGCAGAATTGCGGCCAGGTTGAGCGCGAGCAGCAGGATTATGATTGCTTTTAGCGCGCCGATGAGAAGTTCAATCATCACGGCCGACCAGCTCGTCGATCAGCTTGAGTACCGATTCCTCGGTCAGGTTCTCGTGGAACAGGTCATGGTTGAGCTGCAGCATCGGCGCCGTCCCGCACGAAGCGAGGCATTCGGCCGTGCCCAGCGTGAACTTTCCATCCGCCGTCGTCTCTCCGACCTCAACACCCAGCCGTTTCCTGATAGCATCGACAATCCGATCGGCGCCACGCAAGCGGCACGAAAGATTGGTGCAGACTTCGAGATGCCATTTACCAACGGGCTTGCGGTGGAACATCGTGTAGAACGACACGACCGCGCTTACGTGCGCGACCGGCAGTTCCATCAGCCGGGCGACGTACTCCTGAACCTCGGGGGTGAGCCATCCAAACTCGCGCTGCGCGATCCAGAGCGTGGGCAGCAAGGCGGCCCGGCGAGTCGGATAATGGGTCAGAAGCTCGCGATATTCCGCAAGCGCCGCCTCGGAAAACTCGATCTGGGATCCATCGGACATGGCGGCACTATAATTGCCTCTTTACAGTCAAATCTTTCCGTGTTCGAAAATCTTATGAACGCCAACTAACATTCCCTAACTGGCCGGGAAGCGCAAGCGTTTAACGGCCTTTAACTTGCGGCTCCCGACCGAACGGGTTATCTATCGCGCAGCCGCCGTATCGACGGCACACTTCGACGAACAGGGACATGACGTGCGGGTTATTGCAGGACGGGCGCACGGACGCAAGCTGAAAGCGCCGCGCGGGCTCAAGACGCGCCCGGCGTCGGCCCGGGCGCGCCAATCGATCTTCTCGCGCCTTGAGACCGCGCTCGATTTCGACGAGCTGAACGTGCTCGACCTTTTCGCGGGAAGCGGCTCTTTGGGGATTGAGGCGCTTTCACGCGGTGCCGCGCATGTCACCTTCGTCGATTCCTCGCGCGCCGCAACCCGCGTGATCCGCGACAATCTCGGCGCCCTGGGATTCGAGGTGCGCGGCCGGGTCATCGCCGCGGACGTGATGCGTGCGCTGGGCGAGCTTTCTGCCGAAGGCAAGCGGTTTGGGCTGGTCTTCGTGGACGCGCCCTACGCCCGGGACATCAGCGCAGCGGTTCTCGACGCGCTGGCCGCGGGTAAACTGGTCGAGCCGGAGGGATGGGTGGTCGTGCGCCAGTCACGGCGAGCACCCGCTCCGCCCGAGGGTCCGGAGGGTCTCGCTCAATTCAAGGTGGCAGTTATCGGCGATCACCGGATCGCCTTTTACCGGCGACCGGGCGTCGGCGCCGAGGAGAAGTGAAAACAGGCTTGGGGATATGGTCAGCAAACAGAAAGAACACGCCAAAACCATCGCTGTCTATCCGGGCAGCTTCGACCCAATCCACAACGGCCACATCGACGTTATCCGCCGAAGCGTGCAGCTCTTCGACGAGGTCATCGTCGCCGTCACCTACAATCCGCACAAGGATTCGGCGCTGTTCACGCCCGACGAGCGCGTGGAAATGATCCGCGACGTGGTGCACGACCTCGAGCCGCGCGCCCGGGTCGACAAGTTCAGCGGCCTGACCGTTGACTACTGCGAAAGGATCGGCGCCCAGGTCATCATCCGAAGCCTCCGCGCCGTTACCGATTTCGACTATGAGCTTCAGATGGCGAACATGAACAAGCAGATGAAGCCTAGCGTCGAAACAATCTTCCTGCCCGCCAATCCCAAGCTGTTCTTCAGCGCCTCGCGTCTCATCAAGGAAGTGGCGAGCTACGGGCAGCGGGTACCCGACCTGGTTCCGGAGGCGGTGATGAACCGGCTGCGCCGCAAGCTCAAAATCGAGTGAGCGCCGGCGCTCTGACGCGCGCGCTCGTTAGTCGGGCCGCGATTATTTTCCCGCGCTGAAGAGCAGTATAAGATTACGCTGCACGCGGCCGAATCCGGCGCGCGCAACAATCCGGAAAGAACCACGATGCTCAAGCTGAATCGAAGAATCGCGGCAATCAAGCCGTCGGCCACGCTCGCTGCCGACGCGCGCGCAACCGAGATGCGGGCACAGGGAATCAGTGTTGTCTCGCTCGCCGCGGGCGAGCCCGATTTCGACACGCCGGAACGGATCAAGGAAGCGGCGCGCAAGGCGCTCGCCCGGGGCATGACCAAGTACACCGCCGTGGGCGGCGTGCGCGAACTCAAGGAAGCGATCCGCGCGAAACTCAAACGCGACAACAATCTCGACTACGATGTCAGCGAGATCGTCGCATCGGCCGGCGCAAAGCAGTCCGAGGCAAACCTGATCGCCACGCTGTTCGACGAGGGCGACGAAGTCCTCATCCCGACGCCGGCGTGGGTGAGCTTCGCCGCGATGGTACAGCTAAGCGGCGCTGAACCGAAATTCGTTCCGTGCGCGGAGAGCGAGGGCTTCCTGCTCACGCCCGAGAACCTGGAGCAAGCCTTCACGCCGCGCACCCGCGGCATCATCCTGAATTCTCCGTCGAACCCGACCGGAGCGGTTTACAGCGCAAGCCAGCTTGCGGAACTGGCCGCAGTCCTTCTCAAATCCGGAATCTGGGTGCTCTCGGACGACGTGTACGAGCACATGGCCTATGACGGCCGGGTGCCGCACATGTTCGAGATAGAGCCGAGGCTGCGCGCCCAGGGTATCGCGATAAATTCGCTTTCGAAGACTTACGCGATGACCGGATGGAGGGTCGGATTCGCCGCCGGTCCCAAAGAGGTCGTCAGCGCGATGCAGCGGCTGCAGAGCCAGAACAGCGGCAATCCGTGCTCGATTGCGCAGGCCGCCGCGATCGAGGCGTTGACCGGGCCCCAGGACGACGTTCGCGTGATGGCCGAGGAATTTCGCAAACGCCGCTCCCTGGTGGTGGAAAGAATTCGCGCGCTGCCCGGATTCAGCCTTCCCAACGTGCCTGCGGGCGCGTTCTATGCCTTTCCGAACGTGTCGGCCTTGCTCGGCTCAACCTACAAGGGCAAGAAAATCACCGACGGCGACGGCTTTGCGAACTTCCTGCTCGAGGAAGCGCACGTCGCTTCGGTGGGCGGCAACGATTTCGGTGCGCCGAACCATGTCAGGTTCTCCTACGCGGCTTCGACCAAGGACCTGAACGAGGCGTTCGACCGGATCGAGGCCGGGCTCAAAAAGCTCGGGTCGTAGTTGGCGATGGGTCCCGCGCGCGGGGCCGTTGCGTCCGCGCGCTCGCGCAAAAGGCGCGGGCGCGGCGTGCGGCCCGTCCGGCGTCATCGATGGGACCTGACTCCCAAACAGGCTATCGCGCTTCAGAACCGGATGCGGACGCGCCTGGTGCTCCGCGGCGGTCCGCGCGCGCCGCGGCTTGTCGCAGGCGCCGACGTGGCCTACGACAAGGCCACGGCGACGTGCTTTGCGGCGGTGGTCGTGATGCGCTCGCCGGGGATGGAAATCGTCGAGTGCGCGACCGCGAGCGGCAGGACGTCCTTTCCGTATGTGCCCGGGCTTCTGACCTTCCGCGAAGGGCCGATACTGCTTCGCGCCTTCGCCGCGCTTCGCACGCGCCCGGACCTCGTGATGTTCGACGGGCAGGGACTCGCCCATCCGCGCCGTTTCGGATTGGCCTCGCACATGGGCTACCTGCTCGACATCCCGTCAATCGGATGTGCGAAGTCGCTCCTGGTCGGCGAGCACGAGCCTGTCGGGCTTCGCGCCGGAGACTTTTCATGGCTGGTCCATAACGGCGAGCGCGTGGGCGCGGTACTAAGGACCCGCGACCGGGTTCGCCCCATCTATGTCTCGCCGGGACACCGGGTCGGCCTTCGCTCCGCCATCCGCCTCGCGCTTTCGGCGGTAACGCGCTTTCGAGTTCCTGAACCGACACGGATGGCTGACATCCTGGTCGGGCGGCTCAAGCGCTCGCACCTGGGCGCCGGAACAAACCCTCCCTAGCGCCGCTTCCAGGGCGCCGGGAATTCGCCGGTGTCGAGGAACCGCACGTAGTCGGCCAAAACTTCCGCGTGGTCGAAGGCAAGCGGCGCGGGAGGATTGCGTGGATCGACCAGAGCAACGTTCTTCGCGTCGTCGGCGGCGCGCGGAGTTCCGCTCGCGCGCCCAACGTACACGACCGTGATTGTCTGGCCGCGCGGGTCGCGGTCGGGGCGCGAATAGACGCCGAGCAGCGCACGAAGCTCAACGTCGAGCGAGATCTCCTCGCGCGCTTCGCGCACCGCAGCCTGCTCGACGGTCTCGCCGAAATCGACAAACCCGCCCGGGAACGCCCATCCGAAGGGGAAGTTCCTGCGTTCGATCAAAACGATTCTGTCGCCGATCTCGGCGATCACGTCGGCGGCTATCGGCGGACATACGGGCCGTGGCATAAAGCCGCAATCTACCACCGGCGCCCGCCTCGTTGAACCGCACCGCGCAAGCGCATCCGGAAAATCTCCTCTTCCCGGCGAGGGCACGGTTGACTTCGGCGGGCT
>JAJYMR010000085.1 GCA_021786815.1 Deltaproteobacteria bacterium | reverse complement strand
TGCGGAACGATGAGGTCAACCTCTTCGAGCCTGATACCGGCGCGCTGCGCGGCTTCGCGCGAGACCTCCTCCATGCTTTTGACGGCGACCTTGAAGAGTTCCGGACCTTTCATCTTGATCGCGTCGTCGCTGGAGCGGCGCACCTCGGAATCCATCGGAGCCCGGATTCCGGTGGCGCGCACCGAGAGCAGATCCCAAAGCCGCCCCGAGGAACGGAGCAGGCTCGAAAGGATGCCGCGGGGACCCGGTTCGAACACCATCACCGCCGCTCCCGCGCCATCGCCGAAGAGAACCGCGGTGCGCCGGTCGCTCCAATCGACCATGGTCGATAGCGCGTCGGTCCCGACCACCAGCACGCGCCGGAAGTCGCCCGCGCGCATCGAGAAGTCCGCCACGGAAAGCGCGTAGACAAAGCCCGAGCAGGCGGCGGCGACGTCGAAGGCCGGAATCGAATCGGCGCCGAGCCGTTCCTGGAGCAGACAGGCGAAGGACGGGAAGCCGTACTCGGACGAGACCGTACCGACCACTATCGCGTCGAGGTCGCGCGGCGAAAGCCCGGCGCGCTCAAGCGCTATGCGGCTCGCCTCGGCGGCCACGTCGAGCAGCGACTCGCCGGTGCGCATCACGTAGCGCTGGCCGATTCCGGTGCGCGTGCGGATCCATTCGTCCGACGTGTTCATCAGGCGGCACAAATCGTGGTTGGCCACGACGGTGCGCGGCGTGGCGCGGCCGGTTGCAACGATTCGGGAACCCATGCCCGGTTATCTCCGAGTTCAAGACCCAGGCCGGAAGGCTAGGGTGGTATTGGCGCCCCCGAAACCGAACGAATTATTGAGTGCGACTCGAATTGCGGCTTCCCGAGGCTTGTTCGGGATGTAGTCGAGGTCGCACTGCGGGTCCGGGTGCTCGTAGTTGATAGTGGGCGGGATCATCCCGCGCTGGATTGCAAGGACCGTGTAAACGGATTCGATAGCGCCGGCGGCGCCGAGCGTGTGGCCGGTCATCGACTTGGTCGAACTCACGCCGATACGCGCGGCGTGCTCGCCGAAGACGCGTTTGATGGCCTGGGTTTCGGCGACGTCGCCCTGCGGCGTGGAGGTGCCGTGGGCGTTTATATAATCGATCTGGCCGGGGTCGATATCGCCGTCCTCGAGGCATTTCTGCATGCACTTCGCGGCACCGATTCCTTCGGGCGAGGGCGAGGTGATGTGATACGCGTCGGAGTTGGCGGCGTAACCGCAGATTTCAGCCAGGATGTTCGCACCGCGGCGAATCGCCGACTCGCGCTCCTCGAGCACGAGCGCCGCCGCGCCTTCGGACATTACGAAACCGTCGCGCTCGCTGTCGAAGGGGCGGCTGGCGCGCTCGGGTTCTTCGTTGCGCGTGGAAAGCGCGCGCATCACGATGAATCCGCCCATCGCGAGCGGGGTCAGAGCGGCCTCGGAGCCGCCGGCGATCGCGGCGTCGAGGTAGCCGAGCCGGATCATCCGGTACGCCTCGCCGATTGCATGGCTGCCCGATGCGCACGCGCTGGTGGTGGTGAAGTTGACACCGCGCGCACCGTAACGGATTCCGATCTGCCCGGGTGCGAGGTTCGAAAGCAGCTTGGGAATGAAGAAGGGGCTGATGCGCTTGAGCCGGGTCTTGAGGAACTCGATATGGTATTCCTCGATGGTGCAGAGTCCGCCGATTCCGACGCCGAAAAGCACTCCGACCTGATCGGCGTTGTCATCGGTGACCTTGAATCCCGACTGGCGCATCGCCTGCTCGCTGGTGCCGACGGCGTACTGGATGAAAAGGTCCATCTTTTTGACGTCGCGCTTTTCGATCCAGTCCTCCGGATTGAAATCCCGCACTTCTCCGGCGATTCGAGCCGGAAAGTCGGTCACGTCGAAGCGCGTGAGGGGGCCGATGCCCGAACGCCCCTGCATCAGCGCCTCCCAGTTCTTTTCGACTCCGGTTCCGAGCGGCGTTATCAGGCCCAGACCGGTTATCACCACGCGGCGCTCCACGATCTGTCTCATCGAAACCCGTTTCCCTCCCTGGGCATTACGCACAATCATGTAACAAATCGAGCCCGTGGTCGATAAGCGAAGGCCAAAGCTCTTGCGCGCCGCAACGAGCACCGTCAATCTTGAATTGGCACTTCTACGGATGGACAATTCAATCCACGACGTCGAGCCCCGCAGGCCGACGATCCGTTGTCACGCTTGCCGAAGGCCTTTGTGAACTCGAGGTCGGCAAGTCCGCGTATCCGGCGTTGACGTGGCTGGGTATCGGCGGCCGATGCGTGCCGTTTCATCCCCAGATTCGGAAAAGGACGCTGGTACTTCGAGGAAGGTTATTCTCAGGAAGTCACGCGCCTCGGGCGCGACGCAGGGGTGAAGTAGTGAGTCTTACAGCGGAAGGCAAGATCGAACAGTCCGAACTCGAGCGCCTGTGCATCAATTCGATCCGCGTGCTCGCCATCGACGGGGTCCAGAAGGCCAACTCGGGGCACCCGGGGATGCCGATGGGGATGGCGCCGACGGCCTACGTCATATGGACGCGCTTTCTCCGGCACAACCCGGCCAATCCGAAATGGTACGGGCGCGACCGCTTTGTGCTGTCGGCCGGGCACGGCTCGATGCTGCTCTACTCACTGCTGTATCTGACCGGCTACGACCTGCCGCTGGAGGAACTCAAGCGCTTCCGCCAGCTCGGCAGCCGAACCCCGGGCCATCCGGAAAATCATCTCACCCCTGGCGTCGAGACGACGACCGGTCCGCTCGGCCAGGGCTTCGCCAACGGCGTCGGGATGGCGATCGCGGCCAAACACATGGCGGCGCAATTCGAACGCGACGGCTCGGGCCTTTTCGACCATCGGATCTTCGCTATCGTCAGCGACGGCGACCTGATGGAGGGAATTTCCAGCGAAGCCGGCTCGATCGCCGGGCATCTGGGACTCGGCAATATCGTCTATCTCTACGACGACAATCACATCACGATCGACGGCAAGACCGAGATCAGCTTCACCGAGGACGTTTGCAAGCGGTTCGAAGCCTTCGGATGGCATACGCTCGCGGTCGAGGACGGCAACGACACGCAGGCGATAGCCGACGCGATCGAGAAGGCCTGCGCGGTCGAGGACCGACCCTCGCTGATTCGGGTTCGCACCCATATCGGCTACGGAAGCCCGAATCGCCAGGATTCGTCCAAGGCGCATGGCCAGGCGCTCGGCGAAGAGGAAGTGAAGCTTACCAAGCGGTTCTACGGATGGCCGCTGGAGCCGGATTTTTACGTTCCCGACGCGACGCTCAAGGCGATGCGGTGCGCGGTCGAGCGCGGCAAGCAGTGGGAGACCGACTGGAACGCGCGCTTCGAAAAGTACGCGAAGGCGCATCCGGCTGAGGCCGAGCGGTTCCAGACGATGGTGCGCGGCGAGTTGCCCGACGGATGGGACGCCGAACTGCCGGTGTTCACCCCCAAGGACGCGCTCGCCACGCGGGTATCGGCCTCGCGCGCCGAGCAGGCGATCGCGGCGAAGGTTCCGAGCCTGTTCGGCGGCTCGGCGGACCTGAACGAATCGACGCATACGGACGTCGCCAGCGGCGGCGATTTCGAGCCCGGTAACTACGCCGGCCGCAACCTCCATTTCGGAATCCGCGAGCACGCTATGGGCAGCATCCTTAACGGAATCGCGCTGCATGGCGGGTTCGTCCCGTTCGGCTCGAGCTTCCTCGTGTTCACGGATTACTGCCGGCCGTCGATCAGGCTGGCGGCATTGATGCGTTTGCACGTCATTTTCGTCTTTACCCATGATTCGATCGGTCTTGGCGAGGATGGTCCGACTCATCAGCCGGTCGAGCAGGTGATGGCGCTTCGGGCGATACCGAACCTGACCGTGATCCGGCCGGCGGATGCGAACGAGGCAGTCGAGGCGTGGCGTGCCGCGATGCTCAGGAAAAAGGGACCGACGCTGCTTGCGCTAAGCCGCCAGAAGCTGCCGACCTTCGACCGCACGCAAATGGGCGCGGCAAGCGGGTTGCGCCACGGGGCCTATGTGCTTACCGAGACGCCCGAGCGCACACCGGACGTGATCCTGATTGCGAGCGGATCGGAAGTGCAGCTTGCGGTTGCGGCGCGGGAAAAGCTCGAGACGCACGGAGTCGCGGTGCGGGTGGTCAGCATGCCGAGCTTCGAGATCTTCGACGAGCAGCAGCGGTCGTACCGCGATACGGTTCTGCCGCCAATGGTGACGCGCCGGCTCGCGATCGAGGCCGGGTCGCCGCTTGGATGGTACAAGTGGGTTGGCTCCGACGGTGACGTGATCGGGATGACGACGTTCGGCGCATCGGGTCCTTACGAGGAACTGCTGAACCATTTCGGATTCACGGTGGATAATGTTGTCGCGCGCGCTCTCAGGCTGTTGGGCCGCTAGCGCAAGGGGCTCGGGCGACGCGACCGGCGGGCCGGCAACGGTCCTGGGCGCTGGATGCCCGGCCCATCACAATCAAGGCGCGTCCGCCCGGTTGTCGCCGGCGGCCGCGGAGCTTTCGAAGGGGAATTAACAATGACGAAAAAAGACAATCCCCTCAAACAACTCGAACGTTTCGGTCAGAGCGTATGGCTCGATTACATTCGGCGCCAGTTGCTCTCCTCGGCTGAATTCGAGCGCATGCTCTCGGAGGACGGGCTCAAGGGCATGACCTCGAACCCGACGATCTTCGAAAAGGCGATTGCGGGTTCCAACGATTACGACGAGCAGATCGACGAACTCGTGCGCCAGCGCAAGGAAATCGACGAAATCTACGAGGAGATCTCGATCGCCGATATCCGTCAGGCGGCCGACGCGCTTCGACCGATCTACGACCGGACCGGCGCGATTGACGGCTACGTCAGTTACGAGGTGTCGCCCCTGCTTGCCAACGACACCGAGGGCACGATCGCGGCGGCTCGCCGGTATTTCAAAACGATTGGGCGCCCCAACGTGATGATCAAGGTGCCGTCCACCCCCGCCGGAATTCCCGCGATCGAAGAGCTCATCTCCGAGGGCATCAACGTCAACGTGACCCTGATGTTCTCGATGAAGCATTACGAAGACGTGGCCGAAGCCTATATCCGAGGGATCGAGCGGCGGCTCACGGCCGGCCAGCCCGTGGACAGGATTGGCTCGGTCGCAAGCTTCTTCGTCAGCCGGGTCGACACTCTGGCCGACAAGCGGCTCGAGCAGAAGCTCGAAGCGACGCGCGACGAAGCGGTCGCGACACTCAAAGGCAAACCGGCGGTGGCGAACACCAAGCTGGTATACCAGCGCTTCAAGGAGATTTTTTACGGCAAGCGGTTCGCCACGGCCAAGGCAAAGGGCGCGCATGTCCAGCGCCCGCTGTGGGCTTCGACCAGCACCAAGAATCCCGCCTACAGCGACATAAAGTACGTTGAGGAGCTAATCGGTCCGGACACGGTTAACACTATCCCGCCGGAGACGATGGACGCGTTTCGCGACCACGGAAACCCAAGAGCCGCGGTCGAGGAAGGGCTCGACGAGGCGCGGACGGTCGTTGAGCGGATGGCGGCAATCGGCATCAATCTGCTCCAACTCGGCGAAGAGCTGCAGAAGCAGGGCGTGGATGCGTTCGCCAAATCTTTCGAGGACCTGCGCGCGGCAATCAAGCGGCGGCGCGACGCGATGCTCGCCGGCGCGAAGAACCGCTAGGAAGCCATCGGCGTCAGCGAGGGCGGGCATTTTCCGCTAAAGGCCGAAGCGCGCGGCTTTGACGCGCGGCGTAAAAATCCGTGTGCGCATCCGCGTCGAGGTCGCGTCCGCGGTGCCAGCCGAAGCGCGGAGGCAAACTTGCAGCCAACTCGAAGGATGCCGTAACCTCGGGTGCTGAACCGAGGCTGACTTTACGATGAGTGAGCGAGAGATAATCGTCCTGGACAGCGCCGAGGAGGCCTACGTCCGTGCCGCGGAAGAAATCACGCACGTGGCCGGAGAAGCGATCTGCACGCACGCGGAATTTTTGTTCTGCCTTGCCGGCGGTTCGACGCCCGAGAAGGTTTACGAGCTGATGGCGACGCGGTTTCGCCTCAGTATCGACTGGAAGGAAGTGCAATTCTTCTTCGGCGACGAGCGATGCGTGCCGCCGGACGACGCGGCCAGCAATTTCGCGATGGCGAACCGCACGATGCTGTCGAAGCTCGAACTCAGGCCCGCGCAAATCCATCGGATACGCGGCGAGAATCCGCCGGAACGGGCGGCGGAGCTTTACGAGCAGGAGCTTCGGCAGTGCTTCGGGCTCGCCGACGGCGAATTTCCCCGCTTCGACCTGATTCTTCTTGGGCTCGGCGAGAACCGGCATACGGCCTCGCTGTTCCCGGGCGGTCCGGCTATTCACGAAAACGAGCGGCTCGCCGTCGCGGTCGAGGTCGATGACCAGCATCGCAGCCGCGTGACGCTGACGCCCGCGGTTCTCAACAACGCCGAGCGCGTGATGTTCCTGGTTACGGGCGAGGGCAAGGCCGCGGCGGTGAAGGACGTAATCGAGGGCGGCACGAGCGTCGAGCAGGCTCCTGCCAGGATCGTTGCGCCGGAAGACGGCGTTACGCTCTGGATTCTCGACAGGGCTGCCGCAAGTCTGCTTTCGAGGTAGATTCGCGCGGGGCTCGGCATCAACGCTGCGCCGGCGCGGAATTGAAAACCCAATGTTGCGCATCGCACTGCGGCACTGGACCGGTATCCTCGTCGCGGGGGCTCTTCTATGGTGGGCGGTCTTCTATCTGCCGACCACCCCTTCATTTGCGGTTTTCGAAATGAAGCGCGCGGTTGACGCCCGTGACGGCAACGCGGCCGCGCAATACGTGAATTTCGAAAGCGTGGTCCGCAGCGCGGGCTACGAGATGATGCAGAAGGATGCTAAGGGACCGCTCGGCGAGTTGCTGGGCAAGGGCGCGGTGGACCTGCTCGCCAAGCCTGCGGCCGAGATGCTCAAAAGCTGGGCGATAAAGAAGGTCGATGACGGCGCGAAAGACGTCCAGATGCCGGCGATCGGGGTCGTGGGCGCGATGGTGATGATGCATCGCGACCACAACACGGCATCCACGCAGTGGCGCGACCGCAAGGGACGCCGATGGGGCGTGCACATGGCTCTGAACGAGCGCGGCATCTGGCAGGTGACGGAAGTCGATAACGTCCAGGCGCTGCTTGCGAAGCTCAAAAGCCACGAAGAAAAACAGTTGAACAGCAAATAGTTGTAGAGGCGCGACGATGGTTCATTGATAGCCGCGTTTACATGCTCGGCTTTGACA
>JAJYMR010000105.1 GCA_021786815.1 Deltaproteobacteria bacterium | reverse complement strand
GAACAATACGGTAAGCGCTATCATCGAAAGCGCGGGCGCACCGGCTGCGGAAGCGCCCTCACCGGGCCCGCGCACGAGCGCGAAGCGCGCCGCGCCGAAGCGCACCTCATCGCCGGGCTGTATAGTGACCGAACCCTTGATTCGGCGTCCGTTTACGAAGGTTCCGTGGGCTGAGCCCAGGTCTTTCAGGCGGTAGCGGCCGAACCGGCGCCGAATCCTGGCGTGACGCTCAGAGACGGAATCGTCAACGATGCGTAAATCGCTGCCGGCGGCTTTCCCAACCTCGATTCGGCGGGTGACGAGCCGAAAGACCCGCGGCCCGAGGTTGCCGGCGGCAATCAGCCTTGCCACATTCGACAAGGCTCGCCGTCCGTCGTCTTTTTCCCCCTTCATGTCCCCCTGCGCAGGATTTCCTACGCGAAACGGCGGAAATTTCAAGACAAATCCCAGTACCGGCCGACACTCTGGAGCGCCCGTTCGACTATCGGCATCACGCGCGCGCCGCCTGGCGGATGGGCAAGCGGCTCGTCCGCTTCGCGCCCGAACTCCTCAAGCACGGCCTTTCCCGAATTGGCGAGCGCTTCGAGATCGTAGCCGCCCTCGAGCGCGGCCACGACCCTGCCGGCGCAGGTCTCGGCCGCAAGCAGCTTCACCCGCCGCGCCATCTGCTCGAAGCCCGCCTCCGTTACCTCCATCGCACCGAGCGGATCGCGAAAATGGCAGTCGAATCCGGCCGACACCAGGATGAACTCGGGTTTGAAAGCCCTGCCGATGGGCAGGATCAGCTCGTCGAAGACGCGAAGATAGTCGGGATCGCCGAATCCGGCCGGCATCGGCGCGTTCACTGTGTAGCCGATACCCTCGCCCACGCCCATGTCATAAAGCGAGCCCGTGCCCGGGTAGTGCGGATACTGATGAGTGGAAACGTAAAGAACGTTGCGCGATCCGTAAAAAATATCCTGCGTACCGTTGCCATGATGAAGGTCCCAATCGACCACCATCACGCGCTCGAGGCCCTTTCGGAGCAGCCAGGCGGCCGCAATCGCGACGTTGTTGAAAAAGCAGAAGCCCATCGCGCGATTGGGAAGCGCGTGATGGCCCGGGGGACGGACCAGCGCGAACGCGTTTTGAACCCCGCCGTCGAGCACCGCCTCGACAGCCGTAAGCACGCCGCCCGCGGCGAGTATTGCGCTCCGGTACGAATCGCGCGAGGTATGAGTGTCGGCGTCGAAATCGTAGCGGTCCACATGCGAGGTCCGCTCGACCGTCGCAATGTATTCCCGCGTGTGGCATAGCGAGATTTCCTCGACCGTCGCCTCGCGCGGCGTGCAGAAGTCGAGGTCGGGCCGGCCGAGGCTCTCCGCCATCTCGATCATCACTTCGACCCGTTCGGGGCGCTCCGGATGCACCCGGCCGGCAAAGTGCTTGAGATATCGGCGGTCGGTGACGACTGCGGTTTTAATCATCGTTGACACCCCGACGGGCGATCATGTTTGATTATAGACAGGAGATTGGCGGAAGCACGCGCTCTGGCGCGCTTCAGGAAAACCGGACTTGGGCATCACCGAAATAATACTGGTTCTCGTCGTGGCGTTGATCGTGGTGGGTCCCGAAGGCCTGCCCGACCTTTTAAGGACGGCGGGCAAAGTGGTGCGCGACCTGCAATCGGCCGGAAACACGGTGATGCGGGAACTGACCGACGTCATCGACGAGCCGCGCCGCGCACTCAATGAACTGAATCCACTGGCACCCAATTCGGGAACCGGAACGCTCCAGCCCAAGGACTCCAAGCCGGACTCCGAACACGCTTCGGAAGAACCTCCCCAAGAGCATTAATCCTCTTCTGTGACGAGCGAGGAAACCAACCAAACGGAACTTCCGGAGGGCGTGGAGTTCCCCGAAGGCGAGCCTGCGCCCGACGGCCCGGACCATGCGCGGATGCCGATAATCGAGCATCTGCGCGAACTTCGCACCCGCCTGATTCGCGCGCTGATCGCGCTCGTGGTCGGATTCGCGGTTGCCTACCTGCTCTCCGAGCCGATCTTCGCCGCTCTGACCTGGCCAATTCGCGAAGTCTCGCACGGCAAGGTGCTGCTGATTGGCACCGGCGTCGGCGAGGCGTTCTTCACCAAGATCAAGGTTGCGCTGTTCGCGGGACTGTTCATCGCGAGTCCCGCGGTATTTTACGAAATCTGGAGGTTCATCGCGCCGGGGCTCTACAAGTCGGAGCGCCGGATGGCGGCGCCGTTCATCATCTCCGCGACGCTTTTCTTCCTGCTGGGCGGTTATTTCTGCTGGGCGGTGGTATTCAAGGTCGGTTACGCCTTTTTCCTATCGCAGTACGCCAGTATCGGCGTCACACCGACGATCCGGATCAGCGAGTACCTGGCGTTTTCGTCCAAGCTGATGTTCGCCTTCGCGCTGACCTTCGAGATGCCGATTTTCGCGTACTTCCTGACCCGGCTCGGGATCATCGACCATCGCATGATGCTGCGCCAGTTCCGCTACGCGATACTGGCGATCTTCCTGGTCGCCGCGGCGCTGACGCCGCCCGACATGGTTTCGCAGTTCCTGCTCTCGATACCGCTTCTGCTCCTTTACGGGTTGAGCATCGGCGTCTCTTATCTGTTCCGTTTACCTCACGAAGAGCAATCCGTGACCGAGCCGACCCCGGAAGGCTCGGACGGCTCGGAAATTCCCTGAGCTTCGCTCGTCCTAAGCGATAGCGGCCAGCCTTTGCCGCTCAGCGGCAAGCGTGCGACGTCATCCGGACTAAATCTGGCTTAGGTTCTCATCCGGGCGTAACATCTAGCCGGGGAAGCGATCTTGTGCATTTGTGAAATGGCGCTGTTCCTCGCCCTGGCTCCGAGCATGACAGGCGCTGGCGGCCAGCCCGAAATTCCTGCGACGGCTCGGATGCCGCAATCGTCGTTTTCGCGGCTCGACTCAGCGAATATCCGGCCTTTCCGCCCAAGCTGATGTTGGCTTTCGCATCTGGCTTCGAGATGTCGCTCTTCGCCCGCCTCTTCACCTGGCAAGGACCGCAAGTCCAACACCCATCGTCTCAAGAACGCGGAAAGGGAGAAAAATGGCCATAATCGAGGATTCTCCAAAGGCGTTCGGGGCCCCGGGCATACCGCCCCGATGGACCCGCAGCGCAAAGGATATTGTCGGCACCGCATACTCGACCTCGAGCCGGGTTTGGTTCACCGTCTCCAAGGGCGTCCTGAACGAAATCTATTTCCCGACGATCGACATGCCCCAGGTTCGCGACGTCCAGTTCCTGGTGACCGACGGCGAAACCTTCTTTCACGAAGAGCGGCGCAACCTTGAGAGCCGCACCGAGTATATCGGCGAGTACGGCCTGGGCGTGCGCGTCACGATGAGCGATCCGGAGGGCCGCTATCGGCTGATAAAGGAAGTGATCTCCGACCCGCACAACTCGTGCGTGCTGATCGACGGGCGGCTGGAAGGCGATCCCGCTTTCGTCGCCCGGCTTCAGCTCTACGTGCTGATCGCGCCGCATCTTGGGGTCGGCGGATGGGGCAACAACGGCAACTTCGCGCGAATCACCGGGCGCGAGTTCCTGACCGCGCACAAGGAGGGTGTCTGGCTCGCGGTCGCGGCGACGGTTCCCTTCATCAAGCGCTCATGCGGTTACGTGGGCACGACCGACGGATGGCAGGATCTCGCGGACAATTTGAAGCTCGACCATGAATTCGCCTCGGCCGTCAACGGAAATATCGCGCTCATAGGGCAGTTGGACCTGGGCCAAACCAATTCGTTCACGCTGGGCCTTGGCTTCGGCCGCACGCTCCATCGCTCGGTCACGACATTGTTCCAGGCGCTCGGCACCCCGTTCGGCAACCATCGCGCGCGCTTCCTTGAGCAGTGGAGCCGCGCCTGCATGCATTTCCTACCGCTGGAGCGCTTTTCGGGCGACGGCGGATGCCTGTACAGGAGAAGCCGCGAGCTCCTGCTCGCCCACGAGGACAAAAGCTATCCGGGCGCGATGATCGCCTCGCTCAGCATCCCGTGGGGCGAGGCCAAGGGCGACGAGGACCTCGGCGGCTATCACCTGGTGTGGACCCGTGACATGGTCAACAGCGTGACCGGACTTCTCGCGGCTGGCGACGCGCAAACCGGCGTCCGCGCGCTAATCTACCTGGCCTGTTCGCAGCAGGCCGACGGCAGTTTTCCGCAGAATTTCTGGATCGACGGCGAGCCCTATTGGAACGGCATCCAGCTTGACGAGGTCGCCTTTCCTGTGATGCTCGCGTGGCGGCTGCACAAGCACGAGGCGCTCAGGGAGTTCGACGCCTATCCGATGGTCAAGATGGCCGCGCGCTATCTGGTCGAGAAAGGCCCCGCGACGCCGCAGGAGCGATGGGAGGAAAACAGCGGCTATTCGCCTTCAACTTTGGCTGCGAATATCGCGGCCCTGATATCCGCGGCCGCGTTCGCGCGGGAACGCGGCGACGAAGCGACCTCGCAATATCTCGTCGAATATGCGGACTTCCTCGAATCGCATATCGAGGCATGGACCGTCACCAACAGCGGTACGCTGGTTCCGGGAATCAAGCGCCATTACGTGCGTATCAATCCCGTCGATCCGGAGAACCCCGAACCGGACGAGGACCTCGACCACGCCACCGTCCTCATCCAGAATCGCCCGCCCGGAACGCAATCCACCTTTCCCGCCGCCCAAATCGTCGACGCGGGCTTCCTTGAACTGGTGCGCTACGGAATACGCAGGCCGGGCGATCCGCTGATCGAGGATTCCCTGAGGGTGACCGACGCCGTGTTGCGGGTGGATTTTCCGGTGGGCCCATGCTGGCGGCGCTACACGCACGACGGCTACGGCCAGCACGACGACGGCGGCCCGTATGTGGGATGGGGCCGCGGACGGCCGTGGCCGCTTCTGACCGGCGAGCGCGGTCATTACGAACTAGCAGCCGGACGCGATGCGAAGCCTTATATCCACGCGATGGAGGCTTTCGCGAATCACACCCAGCTTCTGCCTGAGCAGATATGGGACGAGGCCGACCTCCCGGACGAACTGCTTTTTCGCGGAATGCAGACCGGGTCGGCCACGCCCCTGATGTGGGCGCACGCGGAGTATATAAAGCTGCTGCGCTCGGCCGCCGACGGCAGGGTTTTCGACTTGATCCCGGAAGTCGCCGAGCGTTACCAGAGGCCGCGCTCCCGCAAAGTCATCGAGTTCTGGAAGTTCAACCGGCACGCCCGTTCTGTCGCGCCCGGCGCGACGCTCAGGATCCAGGCCGGTACGCCCTTCATCCTGCATTGGACGCGCGACGACTGGCAGTCGAGCACCGACACCGCCGCGACCATGACCCCGCTCGGAATCGGCCACGTCGATATCGAAGTCGGCCGCTCACAGCGCGCGCCGATCCGCTTCACTTTCTATTGGAAGGAGACCGGCCAGTGGCAAGACCAGGACTTCGCCGTCCAAGTCAGGGCCTGACGCCGGGAGCCGAGCCCTCGATCTCGCGTATGGAAAATCGCCCTCTCAGCGAATCCAGTATCGCCCTCACCTCGGGCTCGGTTTCGGCGGCAAAGTAAAGACAGAGATAATGGTGACGCGGATCTTCGGTGCGTAGGGTGACAAGATTGTCGTAGGACTCGACAATTGCCTTGAAGAGCGCAATCTCGGCGGGCGGAAGCGCAAAGACGATCTTCGCGAGCCGGTCCGGCGGATTCGATTTCTCGGCGGTGTTCGCGTGGCGCTCGTTCATTTCAATCCTCATGCTACATTCTAAACGATGACGCTGGCGCGGCTAGTCTTCGTAACCGGCAAGGGCGGCACGGGCAAGAGCACCGTCGCCGCGGCGCTTGCGCTCGGACTTGCCCGCAAAACCGGGGTTACGCTGGCCGACCTCGATCAGAAGCTTTCCGCCGCGCGCCTGCTCGGCGTCGAGCTGAATGGCGGGTCGGCACGCGCTTCGTCGCGGCTCGACGTGATGGCGCTCGACCCGCGCAGCGAACTCGAAGCATTCATCGAAAGGCTTGTCCCGATCCGGGCGATCTCGCGCAGGATGCTGCGCAGCCGCACGTTCGGCTACGTAAGCGCGGCGCTGCCCGGGCTCGAGGCGTTCCTGATGCTCGAACGACTTAGAATCATGGCCGACGACGGCGCCTCGCGGGATCGATATCTTGTCGTTGACGCTCCCGCCTCGGGCAACGCGCTCGAGATGCTCTCGGTGGCCCGAGGCGTGAAGGGAATCGCGCCGCTCGGCACGCTGAACCGCCTCGCCTCGCAACTCGAATCGTTCCTTGCCGACCCGGCGCGGTTCGGCGTGGTACTCACGGTTACGCCCGAGGAGATGGCGCTTCGGGAGGCGGTTGAAACCGCGGCGCGTCTCAAGGAGCGGCTCGGCATCGGCTCCATCGGCGTCGTCCTGAACGCCACGCTCCCGCCATTGTTCGACACCGCCGAACTCGCCGCGCTCTCCGCGATGGAAGCTCACGCGCGGCTCGCGCTCAAAAGAAATGCGATCGCGGAGTACACGGTTCGGGCGCGAGGGGAGCTTGCGGCTTGCGGGCTTGCGGTTATCGAACTTCCGATGCTCTTCAGGGCCGGGCTTGGCAAAGCCGAGCTGAGCAGCCTCGGGCTTCGTCTCGCTGAAGGATTCTCGCCACGCCGATGAAGCATCCGCTCGACCTGAAGGGACGGCGCCTTCTGATTTGTCTCGGTCCCGGCGGCGTCGGCAAGACCACGGTCTCTGCCGCACTTTCGGTCCATGCGGCGCTTTCCGGAAACGCGGTTGACGTGATGACGGTCGATCCGGCGCCTCGCTTGCTCGACGCGCTCGGCCTCGATCCCACGCGCGTCGAACTCCAGGACGTCGCGCTGAACGGAGTCGCGCCGGAAACCCGCGGACGCACCCGCGCGAAAGGCCGGCTTCGCGCGCTCAAGCTCGACCCCAAGCACACCTTCGACGCCCTGGTGCGCCGCCATGCGCCGAGCGCCGCCGCGCGCGAGGCAATCCTCCACAACCGCATCTACCAGAACCTTTCGAGCGCGCTCTCGGGCGTGGGCGATTACATGGCGATGGAAAAGCTGCTCGAACTCGTCGCCGAGCGCTCGACCGATCTCGTGGTGATCGACACGCCTCCGGCGGCCCAGGCGCTCGATTTCCTCGACGCGCCCCGACGTCTTCTCGAACTGCTCAACTCGCGCGCGCTTTCGCTGCTCGGAAACTCGCGCGGCCTGATGCGTGGCGGCTTCAGGATGCTCGACATGGCGGCGCGCGCGGTGCTCGCCGCGTTCGA
>JAJYMR010000396.1 GCA_021786815.1 Deltaproteobacteria bacterium | reverse complement strand
TTAAAGCGAAGCTGAAAGGAACGCGCCTCGTCAGGCGCGTTCCTTCAATGCTCTGAGGCTTTCGCCGTAAGGCGGGTAGGCCACTCCGCGCTCGGTGATTATCGCGGTCACGAGTTCGGCGGGCGTAACGTCGAACGCCGGGTTGAAAATATTGACGCCTTTGGGTGTGACCTGCTTTCCGGCAAACTCGGCGATTTCGCGGGGCGAACGCTCTTCGATTGGGATCCGCTCTCCGCTTGGGCATTCGAGGTCGATCGACGAAAGCGGCGCCGCGACGTAAAACGGCACGCCGTGCCGATGCGCCATTACCGCGAGTGGATAAGTGCCGATCTTGTTGGCAACGTCGCCGTTGGCCGCGGTTCGGTCCGTGCCGACGATTACGCAGTTCACGCGCCCGCCTCTGAGTACGGTGGCGGCCATGTTGTCTGCGATTACCGTTACCGGGATCCGGTCCTTGCGCAGTTCCCACGCCGTAAGCCTCGATCCCTGCAGGAAAGGACGCGTTTCGTCGGCATAGACGGAAACTTTTCGTCCGCTCTCGCGTGCCGCGCGCACGATTCCAAGGGCGGTTCCGTAGCCCGCAGTCGCCAGCGCGCCTGCGTTGCAATGGGTAAGCACGGTGCAAGGGTCCGGAAGCAGTTCCGCGCCGAATCTGCCAAGTGCGCGGTTCGCTTCTATATCCTCGCGATAAATGGCGAGCGCCTCCTCACGCATCCGGCGAAACAGATGCGCCGGGTCAAGCGAGAGGTTTTCTTTGAGCACCCGCTCCATCCGCTCGAGCGCCCAAGCCAGGTTCACCGCGGTTGGCCGGGTGGCTCTGAGCGCTTTTGCGACGGTATTGAAGCGGGTCTCGGCGCGTTTTCCGGCGAAGCCCTTGATTCCGAGCGCCACACCCATCGCGGCCGCGACACCGATAGCGGGCGCTCCCCGCACCACCATCGTGCGAATAGCATCCGCCACGCCCTTGTAATCGCGATAGGTTCGCACGACCTCGCGAGTGGGAAGCAGGCGCTGGTCGATCATCCTGACGCTGTCACTGCGCCATTCGATAGTCTTTACGGCCACAACACTCTTTTTGCCTTAATAGCAGGCGCGCGGGCGATTGTCTGGGCACGCGGCGACGCGATGAGGATTTCGCCGCCGCGTGGCAGTATCAATCGCTCGTGTAAAGGTGCGATTCCTGATAATTAGCCAGTTTCAGAGCGCGGATGAGATCCCAGGCGCAGGCTTCAGGCTTTTTCGTATATCCCGCGGGTCTTGCGCTTCACGAGGTCCGCGTTGATCCATCGGGTCACGGCGGCGAATATTTCCGACGGGCGCTTGCCCTTCAGTCCGCGCACACCGCGCACGTCGGACGCCTTGAATTGCTTCGGTAGTTGATCGAGGACCGCGCGCCAGTTGATACGCCCGCCGCGCATCGGTCCACCGCCTTCGGCCGGCGCCGCAGCTCCGCCACCAACCAGCAGGCCCAGGCGTGATTCTTCCTCCTTGAGGCGACGGAGTTCGCTTTCCTTGCTCCGGATTTCCTTGCGAAGATTTATCAGCAAGCTGCGCGCCTGCTGCTGCACCTGGCGAAACGCCGAAGTGGCAGGTGAACTCGTGCTAGCCTTTCGTGGCATTGCGTATCAGACTCCTCTTCCAGGGGGTTATCAAAAGGATAAATTGAAACTACTACAAGATATCGATCCGATACAAGGGACTTGGGATAGCATCCCGCAACCTCCTTATGGCACCACGACCGATCCGCCGCTGATACTGATCACTTCGCCCGTGATGTAGGATGACATATCGCTTGCGAGAAACAGTGCAAGATTCGCAACCTCGCGCGGCTCTCCCAACCGGCCCATCGGATTGCGCTTCTTCGCCGCTTCGAACATCGCCGGCGGGTATATTCTCTCAAGGAACTGATTGTAGATTACGGTCGGCGCGATCGCGTTGACGCGAATACCCTTACCCGCAAGCTCGCCGGAGGCCGCGCGCGTAAGTCCCATCACGCCTGCCTTCGCGGCCGAATAGGGCGCCTCGCCGTCCGAAGCCGCTATCCATCCCGCGGCCGAGGCCATGTTCACGATCGAACCTTTGCCCTGTTTGAGCATATGCGGCAGCACGGCGCGCATCGTCCAGAACGTCCCCCGCAGGCAAACGTTCATCACCAGATCCCAGGTCTCATCCGTGCACTCCCAAATCGGTTCCAGTTTGTTGATTCCTGCATTGTTGAAAAGAATGTCGATTCGCCCGAAGCGATCGATAGTGCGTGCAACCGCGTCTTCAATCTGTTTCAGCTCAGTGACATCGACCGGGATTCCCAGGACCTCCCGTCCGAACTGCCGCGACAGTTCCGCAGCCGTCTCGGCGGTGCGCCGCGGATGCGCGTCGGTGATGACGATCTCGGCTCCCTCCTCGAGGAACCGGGCTGCAACCGCGCGGCCAATTCCGACTCCCGCACCTGCGGTAACCATTGCGACTCTATCTTGAAGCAGCATAAATCACCTCCGTTGACGAACCGTATTATCAGCAACTCCGAACCACGCTGTCTAAATGAATAATGAAATAGCGAGCGCGGCGTCGAGCGGCGCCGCGATGCGCATTTGAAAGTCCTGTTTGCCGCTCGCCGCTCTCGAAGCGTTTCATGACCGCCGCGGGAAGAACTGAATAGTTGAAGGCGTGGTGGTTCCCGATGCGTTGTGCGCGGGCGCAAGCACGTTGTGCCACGTTTTCGGCGCTTCTCAGGGCTAAGGAAAGCCGCAATGACTACGCCATCGCGCGCAAAAGCTTGCCGACGGCCAGTCGGGATACGAGAAATCCGCTCCTATGCTTAATTTACGCACGGTGCTATAAAAATCCGCACGTAGCAATGGATGCGCGCCGCTTGCTCCTTTGTCGCTTGACCGCAGTGAAGAATCGTTGGGGGATTTCTTCTCCGGCTGCGCGTTTTGGGTTTGGGGTAATGCGTGAGTGAGCGCGAACGGGGGTCCCGGTAAATGGGTCGACGACTGTATGTAGGTAATCTGGCTTGGACGGTTACGGATCAGGATCTTCACGACGCTTTTTCCGAGGCAGGGAAGGTTGAGAGTTCGCAGGTCATCATCGACCGTGCCACCAACCGCTCCCGCGGCTTCGGCTTCGTGGAGATGACATCGGACGCGGATGCCGATACGGCGATAAAGAAGCTGAATGGGCGGGAAATCAAGGGACGCCCGATTCGCGTCAACGAGGCGCAGGCCCGTAACAACAATAACAGGAGCGGCTCCCAGCGCCCCTGACGCCTGCGCGCGGTACGGCGCAGTACCGCCGAACTTGCGCCGTCCTCTAAAGGGGCAAAAGGCTCTTTGATGGAGGCGCCCGGTCCAACCGGGCTGCACGGCCGGACTGGGTGCGGGCTTGATGGTCAGGCCGGCCCTTGGGATTCGGACCGTCGGCCCACGCGCCGCGTCTTCAGTCTTGCGTTCGGCCCGCCGATTGCCGCTACCATAGGCCGATGGAGTTGGTGACAATCGAGGCTCAGGCCGAACAGGCCATGTTCGTTCCGGACCTGGGCCTGCAATGCCTCGGCTATCGAGTGGGCTCGCTGGACGTAATCGCCGGTCCCGGGAGCATCGACGACTGGCGCGAGTATCCGTTCCGAAGCGGAATTCCGATTCTGTTTCCATGGCCCGGGCGTATCGCCGGCGGACGATTCACGTTTGCCGGACGCGAGTGCGTCCTGCCGATAAACGAGCCCACACGCGGAAACGCGATTCACGGGCTCGTTTACAACCGCCGCTTCAGGATGAACCGGCGCGGTCCCTATTATCTGAGCGCGGAACTCGATTCGGCGTCCGACCCGGAACTCGCGCGTATCTGGCCCTTTCCGTTCGTGCTCGAGATTGATTACGAGATTGGAAACGGACTCAGGATGCGCGCAAGTGTCACCAACAGCGGGACTTCCGCGATGCCGTTCGGCCTCGGGGCGCATCCCTACTTTCACGCGCCGCTCGGAAACCGCGCAGGCCGCGAATCGATTGCGCTCACAATCGACGCCGACCGCCGCTGGGAACTCGACGCGGGGCTGATTCCGACGGGGCGATGCGAGCCGGTTACGGGCGATTACGACCTGAGGCGACCGGCGATGCTGGACAACAGGGCGTTCGACGACGTTTTCATGCGCTCGAACTCGTCGGCGTCCACGCCGGCCGCAAGACTCGTCGATCCCGCGATGCGAATCGCGGTGGAGTTATGGGCGGCGCCGGCCTTTCGCGAAATCGTCGTGTACGCGCCGCGCGAGCGCAACGTGGTCTCGATGGAGCCGTACACCTGCGCGCCCGACGCATTCAATCTTGCCGCACGCGGAATCTCCGCCGGGATGCTCGTGCTTGCGCCGGGCGCGCGGTTCGAGACGTCCTTCGAGATACGGCTCAGCGTGCCTTGAACACGGGGTCGCGCCGCTGGGCGGCCGCGGCCGCGCCTTCGCGGAAATCCTCGGTCACGAGCAGCGAGCTTTGCGCGAGCGCCTCAAGCTCCAGGAACGTGGACTTGTCAACGCTGTGGCCGATGTCGATGATCCTCTTGGCGAGTCCGACCGCCAAAGGCGCGTTGCGCGCGATCTCGCGTGCCAGTTCCTCGGCCGCGCCGATATGCCGGCCGGCGTCCACGACCCGGTTCACGAGCCCGATTCGCGCCGCCTCCTGCGCGTCGATCATCCGCGCGGTCATGATCAGTTCCTTGGCGAGCGCGTAGCCCACCGTGCGCACGAGCCGCGTGGTGCCGCCCACGTCGGGCACAAGGCCGAGCCTCACCTCGGGCATCCCAAGGCGCGTTCCGGCCGCGGCTATCCGCGCGTCGCACGCGAGCGCAAGCTCGAGCCCGAGCCCGCCGACGTAGCCGTGAAGCGCGCCGATAACCGGCTTCTCGAGCCTCTCGAGCGCGTCGAGCGACGCCTGCGCCTCGTGCACGAAACGGCGGAAGCGGGCGAGATCGGGACCGCCTGAGCCGGCCGCCCCGGTGTCGGAAGCAAGCGAAGAGAAATCTATGCCGGCCGAGAAGACCTGTCCCTCGCCATAAAGAACGACGGCGCGGACCGGGGCCTGGCTGGCTTCGACAAGCGCCTCGGGGATGGCGCGCAGCACTTCATTGTTGATTGCGTTTCGTTTCTCGGGGCGATTCAGCGCGACATAGGCGAGTTCGCCCTCGATCCTTACCGTAAAGACTTTTTCGGCCATCGAATCCTCGCGGAATTGATTTTCCGGAAGCCTAATCCGGCGCGCACGATCCGGGCAAGCGAGGCTCGCGAGCCGGCTCGGACGCGACCTTCGGCTGCGCAAGGCGATACGAGCGGGTCCTGTGTGTATCCGGAAGCGGCAATCATACCCATTCGCCCGGCAAAGCATTAGTAATATTCGAGGTGGCACGAATCTCGCTGCCGCAATACCAACCGAGGAACCAAAATCATGCGACGCACTCAAATCATCTCCCTGATCGTGCTGTTCCTGGTCTCGACAGTGACTTTGCCGGCGGTGGTTAAGGCAATCGAAGCGGAAGGAGGCGGAACCGCGGGCGGAGCCAAAATCGCGGATATGATCAGGAACGCGAAGACCGCCGAAGATCATCTGAAAATCGCGGAGCACTTCGAGAAGCAGGCAAAGGAAGCCGAAGAGCGTGCCAACGACAGCGCCGCCTTCGCGCGATGCTACCACGATACGCGAAGGCTCTCGACCCGATACGCGGCACCGGCCCGAAACGAGTGCATCCTTCAGCAGAACGAATACCGGAGGATAGCCGCGGAAGACCGCAAGCTCGCGAAGATCCATCGCGAGATCGCAGCCGAACTCCAAAAAGAGGGCAAGAAATAGCCCCCGCGCGCTGCGCACCGCGCATTCGACAGATTCGGGACGGGCTCAGCTGAACACGGGCGGCGGGCAGATGTCGGGGCAGTCTTACGGCGGATGCAAGGAAAGCGGCATCGCGCGCGAGTGTTCGCTGGAAGGGATGCTCGACAGCTACACCCAGCGCAAATGCATCAACGTGAACCTCAACCTGCCCTCATCATAAGAGCCACTCTCCAGGTTTCCGACATGGGAAAGTGCTGCGGCGAGTCCGGCGCCGCATTGAGCGCCGGACTCGGCCGTTATGATATCAGCGCTGAAGCTTAGCTATCGCGGACCTGGCGCTTACCAGCGATCGCGTCCGCGGCCACCACCGCCGCCGCCGCCCCTTCGATCGCGGTTGCCGCCGCCGCCGCCGAAGCCTGACTCGCGCGGCTTGGCCTCGCTCACCTTGATATTGCGACCCTTGAGTTCCGTTTCATTGAACTGCGAGATCGCCTTTGAAGCCTCGTCGGAACTCGACATCTCGACGAAGCCGAAGCCCTTTGACTGGCCCGAGAATTTGTCTGTGATCACCGTGGCGCTTTGCACCTCACCGGCTTGTGAGAAGAGGTCGCGGAGATCGTCATTGGAGACCGAGTAGGCGAGATTGCCTACATACAATTTGCTGGGCATTTGCCCTCCGAAAGGTTTATTTTTCGAATTGACTCCGAGCAGGCAATCCGGGATTGATTCCCGGACCGAATGAAAGGAATGTCCAAAACCCGAGTTAGGTTACGCCTTTTGAGCCCCTAATGATACAGGGGTCAAGTGTTTTTTTTGGGGAATCGGGCTGCGGATGCCTGAATTCTGCAAGTTCGCGGCGAAAGTCGCCGCTTTTCCGGCCTAATATAACGCGCCTTGCGCGTCGCGACGGTTACACAGCCGGTTTGACGCCGGCCGCAAACCTCAAGTTCACTGTCCCGGATGCTGTGCCAGGCAGGTTAACCCGCGGTCGATCCGTATCGTGAAAGGCGCAGGGCGAGTCCCGCCTCTCTCACGTCAATCGTGCGGCTGGGAACAAGGTTCGACAGGGTTGTCTGCCGCGAGACGCGCTTTTGCGTTAACCTCGTTCCGGTCTTTGCGTGCCCGAGCGGCCCGGGCTGCAACGTGCGGTTGATCGATCAGGACCCGGAATTGCGCAAGGTGCCGAGCCCACCATTGGTCCGCCTCCGCCAACCCTGCTCGATTGGCTCCGGCCCGGGATTTCGAGCCATGACGCCATCGACGCCAGTCGCGATAAAGCGCGTCGATACTGTCGGTCATGTCGACTCCCGCATTTAGAAGGGCTTCCCGTGTCAGCCGGTATTCCTCGTCAAGCCTGACGGCGGCGGCGATAGTTGACTTCGGATCAGGCCTGCTGTTGACGGCCGAATTGAATATCTGTGTCTTTTTCTTCATCCGGATCTTACAAAAGAATCCCGCACCGGCATCAATAATTATATTCCTTTCGCGCCGCCGATGATATGCGCC
>JAJYMR010000196.1 GCA_021786815.1 Deltaproteobacteria bacterium | reverse complement strand
GCCGCCGCCGATTCCCGAAGCCGCGAATCCGGGCAAGAAAACTCTCGCGCGTCTTGCGAAGCCCGAGCCCGAGCCTGACGGGCGCCTTCGGCGCTTCCGGAACGGCGACGGGCGGAGCCGGCGCAATTTCCTCCGCTGCTGGCGCAGCAGGCGCGGGCGCAACCGGTATCGCGGCTTCGGGAATCGGCGGCGGCGGTGCGGCGAGCGGCTTTTCTACCGCCGGTACCTCGACGGGTCGCGCGACTTCGGCCTCGACCGCCTCAGGCGGGGCGAGAACCGCGGCTTCGGGCGGCGGCGTAGGCGGCTTTGCGATCCATGCGCGGAAAGTCTCGGCCGTCTCGGGCGGCAATGCGGGGCGGCTTTTCCTGCGATGCCACTGGATGAGCACCATCAGGAAGGCCAAAAGCGCTCCCGCTGCCACGATCGCGGCGAGTATCAGAAGCGTATCGAACGCGTTGGGATTCACTTCGTATCCTTAAAGAAACGCGTCTGGATAACAGGCGCGCTGTCAGGATAACAGTCCCGCGAGGAATCAGGAAATCAGTCCTGTTTTCAGAGCCACCGATTACGGCCGAAACACACGCGATTGACTCATCGACGCCGCCGACAGCCGCGGCATCCCCGCACTATGGATAGTCGATGGCCGACCCGGTTATAGAAGAACCTGCACAAGGTTTGTTTCGAAGGCTGACCCGCGCCGGGCATCCGGCGCATGCGACGAGGAGCATCACGAAATGGGCAAGCTTCAGGGAAAAATGGCGATCGTGACCGGGGCAAGCCGCGGCATCGGCAAGGCGATAGCGGAACTGTTCGCTCACGAAGGTGCGCGCGTGGTCTGCACGGCCCGCACGCTCCATGAAGGCGAGCATCCGCTCGAAGGCTCGCTGGAAACCACGGTTTCGGAGATAAAAAAGTCGGGCGGCGAGGCGAGCGCGGTCGCGTGCGACATCTCGTCGGAAGAGGATTGCGAGCGGCTGGTCGAAAAGGCGCGCGCGCTTTACGGCCCGTGCGACATCCTGGTCAACAACGCCGCGCTCACCTACTTCATCCCGGTCAAGGACTACGCGGTGAAGCGATGGGTCCGCTCGTTTGCGGTCAACGTTCACGGGCCCTTCATGATGAGCCGGCTGGTTCTTCAGGACATGCTCCCGCGCCGCTCGGGCGCAATCGTCAACATCTCTTCGGGCGCCGCGATAGGGCCCGGTCGCGGTCCTTACAAGACCGCGACCATCTTTCGCGGCGGCACCTGCTACGGCGCCGAGAAAGCCGCTCTCGAGCGCTTCACGCAGGGGCTTGCGGAGGAAATCTACGACTACGGGATCTCGGTCACCTGCGTCTCACCGTCGGTCGTCGTCGCGACTCCCGGCACCGTACACCATCACCTGGTGAGCGGGCCCGACGATCCAAACGGCGAGCCTGCCGAGTACATGGCGCAGTCGGCTTTGATACTGGCCAGCGAGCCGCTCGACAAGGTCACGGGGCTCGTGACTTACAGCCAGGTACTGCTCAAACAGTACGGGCTGATAAAGGAGGGCCGTGGAATCGGCTTCGATCGCAAGGGCAGCGGCTACAGCATGATCTGAGCCCGCACGAGCGCAAGTCCGCGCCTCCTCTCGATTGCGCCGTCGCGTCGCGTACCCGACGCGGCGGCGCAGGTTCGATCTTCGCCTTATTGCCGAATGCGCGTATCGAAAGCTCCGTCTAATTGATAGAAAATCTATGGTTTATGCATCCGTCCCGACGGGCGGACTGTCAGGGCCGAGGTTGTAGGTAAGCTTGGTTCGTGTAACGGCAAGCGGCCGCGCGTTGAGGGTCCTCCTTCTTGGATTGATGCTGGGGCTTGTGCTCGCGGCCCAGGGATGCGCGACGACCGGGCAGCGGCAGCCGGTCGGAACGGCGGCTGAGTACGCGGCCTATGGCTCGGAAGCGGAATCGTATTATGGCGGCTATCCGTTCGGCTTTTACGATCCGTTCTGGTTCGGCTGGCCGTACTATTATGGGTATCCTTACGTCATAAGCCGCCGGTTTCTTGTACGACCGCATAGGCCGCCCGTTCTGATTGGTCCGCGACCGCCGCGAATCCAGCCTCGAATGCCCCGATTCCAACCCATCCCCCCGATGCCGCGCATGGGATTTCACGGGATGCACGGTTCGGGATCGCACCGCTGACGCAGGTTCGTTCCGAAAACCCCAGCGAACAATCTGGAAAAATGGAGCTACGAGGAAACTCGATCATGGCCGCTCACAGTTGAGCAGTCATGGCACGATATGGGTTGACGCCTTTCTATATCGTGCATGGCGGCTCCGGCGCCGGAATCCGACTGATCGTCGAAGCGCCGCAAACCGCTTGGAATTCAACGAGTATCCGATGCGGACGACCGTGCGAGGCTTTCGGCACATTGATTGCGCTCCAGAACGGGCAAGACGCCCGCCATGATTGATGAAGTAAAGCAGTCGTTTGTACGGCGGTTCCCGGGACAAGACGTCCGGCGCGAACCGGGTCGTTTTGGGCGATGGCGGCAGGCGGTCGAGCGCTCGCCGATGGCGAGATTTCTCGGCTTCGTGCGGCCTCACATCCGGTACATGATCGGTGCCGCGCTGATGGGGATTGGCAAGTTCGCCCTGCCGTTCGCATTTCCGCTAGCGTTCAAGTACGTGCTCGACGTTCTCCTGGTTCCACAGCCGAGGCTCGGAACGGTCGACGGCTTTATCGATCGCTGGTGCACGGAAGTCGCGCGGATGCTCGGACTTGGACCCACGGCCCAGGGCAAACTCGCCGCGCTCACCGTGAGCATGCTCGTGCTCTACGTGATCCAATCGATCGCGAGCTACTACCGCAACTACTGGGCCGGAGTCGCAGGCAACAGTCTAATCCTCGATCTGCGTTGCCGGCTTTTCTCGCATCTGCAGCAACTGCCGAATTCATTCTTCGACCGCAATCCGCCGGGAGCGCTGGTTTCGCGGCTGGTCAACGACGTCGAAGTCGCGCGGCAGTTCGTCGGTTCCACGCTTACGGACGTGTGGATGGACGGAGCGGCGCTGCTCCTGCTCGGATGGATTCTGTTTTTGCTCGACGCGCGGCTGGCGATGATCTCGCTTGCTGTCGCTCCGCTCTATGTCGTGATGATCGCCTATTTCTCGCCGCGCATCCGGCGGGCAAGCCGCTCCATCCAGGAGAGCATCGAAGACATCTCGGCCACGCTTCACGAGCGGGTAATGGGCGCCGTCACGGTCAAGGCATTCGCGCGCGAGAGCGACGAGATCGAGCGCTTCCGCGAACAGGCCGCCCAACTTTACGCTCACAATATCGAGAGCGTCAGGCTCGCCTCGGGGCAGCAGATGTTGACCGAGCTGCTCACTCGGGTTGCGCCTTCGATCGTGGTATGGGCCGCCGCGGTGATGATCCTGGGCCACGCGATGACGGTGGGAACGCTGGTCGCCTTCATCGGCTTTCTCGGCTACATCTACCAGCCGCTCGAGCATTTCACGCAGCTCTCGAGCGTCGTCTCGAGCGCGCTTTCGGCAATCGAGCGAATTTTCGTCCTGCTCGACGTCGCGCCCGAAATCCACGACCATCCGCTGAGCCGCCCGCTCACCGTCAAGCGCGGCGCTCTCGAATTCGACGCCGTAAGTTTCGCCTACCCGCCGCGCGACGGCCATCCTCTTCGCGTTGTGCTTCGCGACGTCAGCTTTCATGTCCCCGGTGGCAGCACTATTGCCCTGGTCGGACGCTCGGGCGCCGGCAAGACGACGCTCGCGAGCCTCATCCCGCGCTTTTACGACGCAACCTCCGGCCGCGTCCTGATCGACGGCAAGGACGTGCGCCATCTGACGCTCAAGTCGCTGCGCGAGAACATCGGAATCGTGACCCAGGACACGATCCTTTTCAGCGCGAGCGTGCGTGAGAACCTGCTCTACGGCAATCCCCGCGCGGGCGAGGACGCGCTATGGCGCGCGCTCGCGCAAGCCAACCTCAAGAGCTTCGTCGAAGGCCTGCCCCACGGCCTCGACACCGTGATCGGCGAACGCGGCATCAAGCTCTCCGGCGGGCAGCGCCAACGGCTTGCGCTCGCGCGCGCGTTCATCAAGGACCCCGCGATTCTGCTCCTGGATGAAGCGACGTCGGCGGTCGATTCCGAATCCGAAAATCTGATCCACGACGCGATGCGCCGCCTGATGAAGGGCCGGACCACCGTGCTGATTGCGCACCGCCTGCGCAGCGCGATCGACGCCGACGCGATTATCGCGCTCGACAGCGGACGGGTTGTGGAGATCGGCACGCATGAAGAGCTGGTGTCCAGCGGCGGCCTCTATGCCGAGCTCTATCGCGAGCAGGTCCACGGTCTTGCCGCGACGCATCCGGATGAAGCCCGGTACGCGGACGAGCGACGCGAAGCGCAAACTCTGCGGCGCCGAGCGGAGCTTCGCGGCAGCTAAGCCGCCAAGCCCGGCCGCCCGTTACACGACACTTTAAGGAGTTGCACAATATGTCCGAATCCGACGCCCGCAGCGCGCTCTCAACGAAACGAAACGGGACCCGTGCGGCGAGCCGCCGCCTGCGTATCGCGCAGCTCGCGCATCTGTACGAGAGCGTTCCGCCAAAGCTTTACGGGGGCACCGAGCGCGTGGTCGCCTACCTGACCGACGAACTGACGCGCCGTGGCCACGAGGTGTGCCTGTTTGCCTCGGGCGATTCGAGCGTGAGCGCCCAGGTGTCGGCGGGATGGCCGGAATCGCTGCGTCTTGCGGGGTTGAGCCCCTACGGCGACAGCTACGCGCTTCTGAATCTGGCAGCAGCCTACGAGCGCGCGGACGAATTCGACATCATCCACGCCCATGTCGATTACTGGAGCTTTCCGTTTGCACGGCTGGTTTCAACGCCGACGGTCTCCACGATGCACGGGCGGCTGGACCTTCCCCATCTTCATCCGATTTACCGGCGCTTCCGCGAAATGCCGATGGTCTCGATCAGCAACGACCAGCGCTCCTATCTGCCGTTTGCCAACTGGGTCAGCACCGTTTATCACGGCCTGCCGCAGCATCTGAAATTCAGCCCCGGTCCCGGCAAATACCTCGCGATGCTC
This sequence comes from Deltaproteobacteria bacterium, assembly GCA_021786815.1. Lineage (GTDB taxonomy): Bacteria > Desulfobacterota > Binatia > Binatales > Binataceae > DTIX01. The sequence continues at coordinate 2,269 of JAJYMR010000196.1, read as the reverse complement.
GGGCGTATCGCGCCGGAAAAACGGCCCGATTGGGCAATCGAGATCGCAAAGCGCGCCGGCCTTCCGCTCAAGATCGCGGCCAAGGTCGATCCTGCCGATCGGGAATATTTCGAGTCGAAGATAAAGCCGATGCTGTCCGCACCCGGAGTCGAGTTCATCGGAGAGATCGACGAGGCGCGGAAAAGCCGGTTCCTTGGCGACGCAATCGCCCTGCTCTTCCCGATCGACTGGCCCGAGCCTTTCGGACTCGTGATGATCGAAGCGCTGGCCTGCGGAACCCCGGTGATAGCAAGACCGTGCGGCTCGGTGCCCGAGATAATCCGCCACGGCGTGACGGGGTTTCTGGGCGACACGGTCGAGGAACTGACGACCGCCGCGCGAAGGGTGCACGAACTCTCACGATGGGCTTGCCGGCGGGAGTTCGAAGCGCGCTTCACGGTTGAAGCGATGGCTGACGGCTACGAGGCGCTCTACTACGACATCCTCGAAGGTGCGCGCGGCCCGCGTCGCCGAAACGGCTCCGCACGCCGGACGCGCGCAGCAGAGCCTCCTCACGCGGGCAACGGCGCGTCCCGCATCAACGGATAGACTGAGCAACAGGCCCTGCGTGAGCAGACGGGGCCTGGAACTGAAAGTCGTTCCGGCCTTTGGAACTTTCGCGCAAACCCGCCGCGCACAGTCTGAACTCCGCCCGGCGGCGCTCAGATGAGATGCCGCTTTATCCGAGCGCGCAGCACCCGCGCGCAAGAGGTGTCAATTGACCTCATGCGCCCGGGCGTACCTCTGGCAAAAGACTAACCTGCGGGGTTGGGAGAAGCGCCAGGGCTTGCGGGAGTGCTGGGGCTTGCAGACGTACCAGGGTTTGCGGACGTATTGGGATTTGCGGACGTGCCGGGACTTGCGGATGTACTGGAGCTTCCGGACGTGCCAGGATTTTCGGATGCGCCTGCGGGCGTGCTCGCCTGCGACTCAGTTGAAGCTGACGATTGCGCGACGGGTTCAAGGTGGGTGGCAACCATCGTCTGGTCGTGACCCCAGGCCGCTCCGTCAGCCATGTCTATGCCAAGGGGAATGACCCACTCAATAAAGCTCCAAATCTCGTAGCCCCACCGAAAGCTCGTGTCGTCAGTCACCGTGTCCGTTTGGTAGCCGGCTTTGCTGATTTCGATTTTCAGATTCTCCGACGACGGGACGTTAGTAACGTATGGCGTCGTGCCTTCCTGCTGACCATTGATGCTGACGTTGGCGCCGGAGGGGTGCGAGGTAATCATCACCTGCTCATTGCTACCCTTCAGAAGGGTCGCGCAACCCGCCTGCAGGAACGCCAACACCAGCGCCAGAACCGTAACAAAGCCAGCACTTTTCCTCATTGTCCCCCCCGCCCACGGCAATAAGTCGTAGTGCGCGCAAAATAGTCTTACGCTGCTTCATTTGTCAACTCTTGGTGGACGGTCCATCGCACGAGCAGTGAGCAAAGCTGCGCTACCGTAATCTCAACGTAGGATTGTCGACCGAAGGCTCGCTAAATGAGCGGGTCAAGCGGACTAAGCAACGCTCCTCTGCGTGAGCGCGCAGAGGAGCGTTGCGGCTTTTCGCGTGGCGGCCGCTCAGGCCGACATTCTCAGTCGCGCCTGGTGAAGCGGTAGCCGGACGAGGTCAACTTCGCGCGGACGCTATTTGCCGTTTCCTTGTGTGCCGCTGGCCACTTGGGCAGATGTGGCAGCACTGGACGAGGCACTGGGGGCCGGCGTTCCCGCCCTTGGGCTGAGATTGGCCGTTATCGTCGGGGTCTCAACCGTATTTGCGTTACCGGTCACAAAATCGATCACGAAGCCCATGGGAAAGAGAAGATCCCACCAGGTCACGCCTTGGATCCCGGTTACGACCGGCACCGTTTGGTTTTCATAACCCGGCAGCGAGAAACTCGCGAAGCTTGCCAGGCTCTTTCTGGGCACTTCTATGCTCGCCGGCGTCTTCCCTGAAAACGGACCGTACTGGTAGGTTGCGCCCGCGGGAGTGGAATTGAGCGTGATTTCTTGCGGACCCCCGCCAAAAAGCGTCGCGCATCCTGAAACCGTCATCGACAAAGCCGCCGCCAAGGTCGCGGCCCAAGTGACACTCTTCTTCATCATCCTCTCCCAAGCGGAATAATAACTCTGAGTTAACGAAGATGATCCGCCGCGGCTCGACCTGTGTCAACCAATGGACGGGATTTGCTCCTATGAGTAGTGGGCAAAGGTGCGCCACCGTTATCTCAATGCAGGATTGC
>JAJYMR010000012.1 GCA_021786815.1 Deltaproteobacteria bacterium | reverse complement strand
CAGTTGAGCGCGACGAAAGGCGCATTGCTCTCCGGACTGCATTCATGGATGGCGCGTGCGGCCAGTTCCTTTCCGGTTCCGGTTTCGCCCACGATCAAAACCGTGCCGCGGGTTTGCGCGACCATTTCGATCTGCTCGTACAGGCGCAGCATCGGTGCACTCGCCCCGATCATGCCGTGGAACTCATCGCGCGCGCACGGAGCGGAAATGGGTCGCTCAGCCGGTTGGCCGGACGCGAAATAGGTCTCCGCGATCATCGGGATACACCAGTGAGCGAAATAATGAAGGTGCTGATAGGCCTTCAACTGCGCCGGCAAATGCGACTCGATGATTGCGGCGGAGCTTTCCTCGAACAGGCGGGTGAGGACCATGGTCTCGGAGAAACTGACGCCGTGCCTGGCCAGGTTCTGCCAGTGACTGGCGGCCAGGGACTTGAAGGCCCTGACGTCGCCATTGCGAAGCGCTTCCAGCGAGTCGAGGCTCGCGCCCATTATTTCGTCGAATTCGCGATCCGAGAGCGTTCGGTCGTCACCGAAATGCTCGACGTACAGAGCGCGCCATCGGCGGAGCATTTGCGCACGTCGCGAGCTTATCGCGGCGAAGACCGGAGACAGAACGTGCAGATCGACTTCCGGCATGTTTCTGCCGGAATTCATCCTCGCGAACCGAGTTACTGCTTGCATGTGACAGTCACTCCCACCCTGTATCCCCCGATCCAGGACGACCTGTCACCCCTCCCGCAAGCATCATAGGAACTTTACACTTCTTAAGGCAAACCATCTTCAGGGACTATTTGATGCAACTGCACGCGAAAACGCAGCTTTACGATAGATGCCTTTACTCAACGTGCTTGGAAGCATAGTTCTTGGTTGATTTCCTGGGGTTGTTCCGGCGCAGAGGATTTAGACCACGAACGGATCTTTCAGACCGGCGGGCCGAATGACGATAGCGCGCGTGGGACATTCCGCGACGCTGCTCGACGACGGAACCGTTCTCATCGCGGGCGGCAGGAATCTGCTTGGAGTCCCGCTCGCCAGTTGCGAAATATACGAACCGGCGCAGGGAACGTTCAGCCTGATCACCTCCATGCGCGTCCCCCGCGACGACCATAGCGCGACCCTGCTGCCGGACGGCACCGTTCTCATCGCGGGCGGCGAAAGCTTCGGCGGAAAGGTCCTGAAGAGCACGGAGATCTATCAACCTGCGAGCCGATGCTTCCTGTCCGGTCCCAGCATGATTCACCCGCGCGTCAATCATACGGCCACGGCGCTTCCCGACGGCACGATGTTGATAGCGGGCGGCCAGAGCGACGACAACGATTCGCTCTCGCAGGTGAAAATCTACGACTTGCGAAACCAGACGTTCACTCCGGCTGCCGACATGTGCACCGCGCGCGCCAATCACACCGCGACGCTGCTCGGTAATGGAAAGGTATTGATAGTCGGTGGGGAAAGCCTGCAAACCCGCGGTTCTCACTCGAATTTATCGAGGGAAGCCGAATCCCATCCAGCGCCGTCGGCCGTGCCCGGCGCGGAACTCTACGATATCGCGACCCGTACGTTCGCGCCCTGCTCGGCGCAGCTTTCCGATCGCAATTTCCACACGGCAACGTTGCTGCCCGACGGTTGCGTGCTGATCGCCGGCTCCGTGACCATCGACGGCCGGGTTCTGGAAGAAGCGTTTACTTACGATCCCGTAGCCGACGCATTCAGAATCACCGCCACTGGCATGAGTCATTCCCGCGCGAACCACGCGGCGGCACTCATCACGGACGACGGCGTGCTTCTATGCGGCGGTTTCAACGCAAGTGGTCTGCTGCGCAGCGCCGAACAGTACGATCCCGAGACGGATGGATTCGCACCGGCCGGCGAGATGGTCACCGAGCGGAATTTTCACACCGCGACGCTTCTCAAAAACGGCCAAGTTCTGATCGTGGGCGGCGAGAACGCGCGCGGCCGCGCGCTGGACAGCGCTGAACTCTACCGCGCCTAGCGCGCCTAGCCCGCCACGCACGAACGCTTCACGGTCATACCTGTAGAATGGCGAGGACCGCGTTTCGCTGGATCTGCTCGCCGGGAGTCACGCGGAATTCCTTGACGCGTCCGTTGGCGGTTGCCTTGACAGGGATCTCAACCTTCATCGATTCGATGACCAGGACTTCCTGACCACGGGTCACTTCCGCACCGGGCTCAACCGAAATTCTTAACACCTTGCCCACCGAGGGGCTTCTCAGCTCCATTTCCGGCTTTTCCCTCCGCCCTCGCCTTCTTCGCGATGCTCGCAACGACCTCTTAGCAGGAGCCTGTTCGAGAGCACCAGCCGCGCACGGCGATTTTCGGCTTGAGCGAGTGGCGGCTTTGGTTGTAGAGGAAAGAGACGGCGGCGAAGGGGCTCGCCGCCCGGCAATTCCCGGGACTGCAACCACAATCTGACTGTCTGTCCGCCCCGCAACGGAGGCAGGATGAGCAGATTCGCAGAGGTTCGCACGCTTACCGATTATCCCCGCGGAGCGCATCGATGGGGACTGGTGTTGCTCACGGTGCTTGCAACCGTGCTGGCCTCCTACGAGTTCCAGCTCGCGCCGGTTCTGCCGCTGCTCCTGCCCGACATTCATCTGAGCACCATCGGCTACGGATACTTCATCACCTTCGCCGTGGCGGTCTCGGCGGTCTCCGCCTTCATCGGCGGTCCGCTCGCCGACCGATGGGGCCGCGTGATGATAATCGACGGATGCCTTGCCGCCGTAACCGTGCTGGTGTTCGCGAACCTGCTCATCCATAACGTGCTGAGCTTCATAATCATCCGCACGCTGATGAGCGTGGTGGGCGGTTTGATGGCGGGCGCGGGAGCGGCGCTGGTGCGCGACATGTCGCCCAGGCTCAGCCGCGCGCTCGCCTTCGGGCTTTTCACGGTTGGGCCGGTCGGGTCGAATTTTCTGGCCAACTTCATCGCGGGACTGACGTTGCCGCTCTATCGCACCTGGCAGTCGCAGATCTGGATTATGGGCTTTCTCGGGATCGCGATGTTCGTTCCGATTCTGCTGTGGCTCAAGGATCTGAGCCCGGAACTCAGGCTCAGGATCTTCCGCGACGAGATCGCCGCGATGGAGGCCGAGGGGCGCCGCCGTCCGAGCGCGGCCGAGCTTCCGTCGAGCACCGCTGGCGCGTTCGCCGCGCTGCTACGCCACTTCGAGGTCTGGCTCTTGGTGTTCGGGGTGGTCGCCAACCTGACGCTCTACTTCACGCTGCAGCCGTTCGGGCCGCTGATGTTCACGCAGGCGTTCCATTACAGCCCGGCCGAGGCGGCTTCGCTCAACGCGTACTTCTGGTTTGCGAACCTCGCGGTGCTGGTCCTGACCGGGTATGTCTCCGACCGGTTCCAGTCGCGAAAACCGATTGCAATCTTCGGAGCCGTGCTGAGCTGCGGACTGCTTTTCTGGTGGATACCGAAGTTCGGCCACGCGATGTCCCACGGGGAGATGGCGATTGTCGCCTCGACGCTCGGATGCTTCCTTGCGATCGGATACGTGCCGTGGGCCGCGCAATTTTCCGAGACGCTCGAGGACATCTCGCCCGCGCTGCAGGCCACGGGATGGGCATTCTTCGGGCTGATTGCGCGGGGATGGGTTGCCATCTCGGCGCCGCTCACGCTCATTGTCGCGCATCACTCGGGATGGGGACGGTGGGTCGAGATCTCGCTGGCCGGGATGGTGCTCTATATCGTGGCGATGTTCATCACGCGCCCCGGGCGAGCGATCCGCACGCATGAGGCCCGCGAGCCCCTGCGAGAAACCGCAAGCGCCTAGGAACCGCGCCAATGCGTTCCGCGCGCGGCGCGGCATCGGTACGCCGCTTCGGCGCCCGCGCTATGGGCGCATCGTTCGCGTCCTTGGCCCGAGCTGTGTCGGAATTATCTCGTAGGCCTGATGCACCCACTCACACAGGAGCGGACGCGTGTCGCGCGGATCGATAATCTCCTCGACTCCAAACGCCTCCGCCGTCCGAATCGGCGAGCGCACCGCGTTGAACTTCTCTTCGAGTTCGCGCCGCAGCTTTTCGGGATCGGCTGCCGCCGCGAGATCGCGCTTGTAGGCAGCCTCGATTCCGCCTTCGATTGGCAGCGAACCCCAATCGGCTGACGGCCACGCGTAGCGCAGGTTGAGCCCGGTCGTGATCCCATGCCCCGCGCCCGCCACCCCGAAGCATCGCCGCACCATGATCGCGACCCACGGCGTGATGGCTTGGAACACGGCGTAAAGCGCGCGCACGCCGTGGCGTATCGTTCCCTGCATCTCGGCCTCGCGACCGATCAGAAAGCCGGGCTGATCGACGAAGTTGACCACCGGCAGGTGGAACGTGTCGCAGAGATCCACGAACTTCACCATCTTGTCCGAGGCGGCGGCGTCGAGCGAGCCACCGATGAAATACGGGTCGTTAGCCATCACGCCGACCGGAAAGCCGTCGAGCCGCGCGAAGCCCGTGATAAGTGAAGGCCCGAAGCCCGGCGCAATTTCGAAGAACGAGCCGAGGTCGATCACGCACTCGACTATCCGGCGCGCGTCATAGCCCTGACGCCGGCTGCGCGGCACGATACTGATCAGTTCCTCCTCGCGGCGGCTCGTTTCATCGTCGGGTTTCACGTAGGGCGGGACCTGCCATACGCTTTGTGGCAGATAGGAGAGAAAGCGCCTTATCTGCGCAAAGGCGTCGTCCTCGCTCTCGGCCTCGTTATCGACCGCGCCGCTTCCGTGGGCATGGACGTCCGAGCCGCCCAGTTCCTCCTTGGTCAGGTCTTCGCCTGTTCCCCACTTGACCACCGGCGGACCCGCGACAAAAAGCTGGCTCGTCCCGCGCACCATCACCGAGAAGTGCGAGGCCGCAACCCGCGCCGCGCCGAGCCCCGCCACCGAGCCCATGCATCCCGCGACCACCGGCACCTCGGCGAGCAGCTTCACCAGGACGTCGAAGGCAGGGTTGGCGGGAACGTAAGTGCGCCTTAACGTGCCCAGCGTCCGCACGCTGCCGCCGCCGCCCGTTCCATCGACGAGCCTTACGATCGGGATATGGAGTTCATGCGCGATAAGCTCGGCGTAACCCTGCTTGTTGCCCACCGACGCGTCGGCCGCGCCTCCGCGCACCGTGAAGTCGTCGCCGCCGACCGCGACCAGCCGGCCGTTTATCCTGCCGGTTCCACCCACGAAATTGGCCGGCATGAAGCCAGCCATCGTGTCGCCCTCGTACTTCGGGGTTCCGGCCAGCGCGCCGTATTCGTGGAAACTTCCGGGATCGAGCAGGCGCTCGATACGCTCGCGGACGGTAAGCTTGCCGCCGTCGTGCTGGCGCTTGACGTTGTCGGACCCGCCCATCTGCTTGGCGAGTTCGACGCGGCGGCGAATTTCATCGATTTCCGGCTGCCAGGACATGATTCACGCTCCCTGTTTCGCTCCGACGCCATCCTAGGGCATCGAAGGCGCGCGTGGCAAAAACGCTGACGCCGCCGCCAGCGCGCCGACACACGCGTTTCGCCGCATCCGCCTTCCTGTTACCCTACTTGTCCTGCGGCATGAATCAGTCAACGGCATCGGAGTCCGCCCCCGCGCAGCCAGGCCCGTCCGTGCAGGCCAATCGGACGCGGCTCAGCGGATGGGGCCGCTATCCCGTCTGCGATTGCGAAGTTTATCGTCCCGAGAAGCTTTCCGAGCTGCGCTCGGTCGTTACCGGCGATGGGCAAAGGCTTATCGCTCGCGGCGCCGGACGCGCCTACGGCGACGCCGCTCTGAACGCCGAGAACCGCGTCGTGGACGTCGAGCGGATGAACCGAATGCTCGGCTTCGACGCCGACAGCGCGGTGCTCCGATGCGAGGCGGGAGTGACTATCGCGGAGATTCTCGACGTATTCCTGCCGCGCGGCTTCTTTCCGCCGGTAACGCCGGGAACCCGCTACGTCACGCTGGGAGGGTCGATCGCCGCCGACGTACACGGCAAGAACCACCATCGCGATTCCTCTCTGGCAAGCCACGTGCTCTGGTTCGACTTGATGCTGGCCTCGGGCGAGGTGAAGCGATGCTCGCGCGAGGAGAATGCGGACCTGTTCTGGGCGACCGTCGGCGCGATGGGCCTGACCGGCGTGATTATCGAGCTCGAAATTCGCCTGCGGCGCATCGCGAGCGCGTACCTTGAAGGCGAGATTATCCGCGCAGGCAACGTGGACGAGGCATTCGCGCAATTCGAAGCGACCGACTCGCGCTATGATTATTCGGTCGCATGGATCGACTGCCTGAGCCGGCGCGGCGCGCTCGGACGCTCGGTGTTGAGCGTGGGAAATTTCGCGCCGCTTGAGGCGCTGCCCGCGAAGCTTCGCCAGGCGCCGTTTCGTCCCTCGCCGCCGTCGCGTCTTTCGGTGCCGTTCGATCTGCCCGGCTTCGTGCTCGCTCCCGCGAGCGTGCGCGCGTTCAACGCCGCCTACTATCTGCGGCATCCGAGCGCCGCCCGCGTCATCACGCCCTACGAGCCGTTCTTTTATCCGCTCGACTCGATCGACAACTGGAACCGGATTTACGGCAAACGCGGATTCGTCCAGTACCAGTGCGTATGGCCGCTCGAACAGAGCCGTGAGGGCCTTGTCGAAGTCCTCGAAGCGATCGCTAAGAGCGGGCGCGGCTCGTTCCTGGCCGTGCTCAAGAAGTTCGGCGCGCAGGAAGGGATGCTGTCGTTCCCGATGCCGGGATATACGCTCGCGCTCGACTTCCCGATGAGCGGCGGACTGCCCGAATTTCTCGACCGCCTGGACCAGATGGTCGTCAAGCGCGGGGGCCGCGTGTACCTGGCCAAGGACGCGCGCCTTGCGCCCGAGACGTTGCCCGCGATGTATCCGAATCTGGGCGGATGGCGGCAGATCAAAGCCTCGGCCGACCCGAACAACCGCTTTTCGTCGAGCCTCTCGCGCAGGCTCAGGATGGAACCGGCATAGGCGCGACGGCTGGCATGATGAAGATACTGCTTCTGGGAGCGACTTCTCCGATCGCGCGCGGGCTTGCGATGCGTTTTGCGGAGCGGGGAGCGCGAATTTACGCGGCTGCGCGCGACAGTGCCGAGGCCGGGAGGATCGCCGCAGATATCGCGGTGCGCTCGGGCACCGAACCGCTTTCGGGAACCTTCGACGTGGCCGATTTCGCCTCGCATCGCGAATTCCTCGAACGCGCGACGCGCGAACTGGGCGGACTCGACGGCGTCGTCCTGTGCTTCGGAACGCTCGGCGACGAGGTGCGCGCGCAGACCGATCCTGACGCGGCGATTTCCATCGTCAACCAGAATTACACGGGCGCGGTCTCGATGCTGACGCTTGCGGCGCGCCATCTCGAG
>JAJYMR010000329.1 GCA_021786815.1 Deltaproteobacteria bacterium | reverse complement strand
ACGCTCTCTCGGCGTTTAGATTAACCGCGGGAAGCGCGAAAGCCCACGCGCGGCGATGATTGCGCGCGTCCCGCAAAATCGATCCATCCTGTCCGACGAGACAGCGGATGGCCAGACCCGCTGGCGATGGTTCTGAACAGCTTCATGGCGATTTCGCGGTGTATTTCGGAACGGCGAGCGCCCGGATGAATGGCGCGCGGTACAGTGCGTCCTGAAGAGCCCTCTGACGGCTCGGGACGGCGAGTCCGGACCTGCTGACGCGAAAGCCACAGAGCCCGAGTATCGTTCGTTTAATTTTGTATTCTTTTGGTCGCTTTTGCTTGACATAACTTTACAGTCGATCTATGGATTGCGATGGGGAGGGTGACGAGTCCCAGGAGTGAGTCTATGAAACGACTTCTTCTTTCATTGCTCTCGTCCACGTTTGTTGCGGTTGCGGTGGCAACCTCCTATGCGACGCCGGCACTCGCCTGGAGCGGCGGCCGAGGCCTCAAACATGCTGTCGTCGCCAACCATCCTGGCGTCGCGGAAGGCCGGATCGTCGAGGTCACCGACTGGCACAGGGTGCATGTGTGGCACGGGCGTCGCTGGTGGCACCGACGTGGCGGCGATGACGATTATAACGCGCCGGAACTGGACCCGGGTCTTCTCGGTTCGGGTGCGGCACTTTTTGCGGCAAGCGTGCTGCTTCTGCTCGAAAGGCTGCGCCGCGAATAGCGCTGCGCGCGTGCGCTCTCGACCGCTCGCGAATCGCGAGGCGTAGTTCCCTGGCCTTCGCGGCCGTACGGGACGGCCTCGCCGGGGTCGATGGCGGAATCGGGTTGGTCACGAACCCTTGACTGGAAGCCAGCCCGACAAAAAAACCTCGCGAGTTTGTGCTTGCTCGCGAAGTGCGCTCTGCCAGTTCGGTCACGGATGAAGAAAAGCGGGGACGCTGGGAGTAATCTTGCGCCTTACAAGCTATACTTGTGTAGCTTTGGTTTGACGCAACTTTGCAATGGATTTAGATGTTTTTCCGAATCAGGAGGGCAGGTACATGAAGCGACTTCTCGTATTATTGTGCTCGTCGGGCTTTCTTGCGGTTGCGATGGCATCGTTGTACGCGACCCGGGCTTTTGCCGATGGCTATAATTGCTACAACGTGCCGGAGCTGGATCCCGGCCTTCTCGCTTCGGGTGCGGCTTTTTTTGCGGGGAGCCTGCTCCTTCTCCGGGATAGGCTGCGCCGCGGGTAGCCGTCGACTGTGAGTCTCCTGGAGGGCAGCTTCGATGCCCAACGGACTACGCGCCAGTAGCGCAGGATTTCCGAGCGCTACCGCGACACAGTCCGAAGCCGGCTGGGCGTTAGAACATTGGGTGTTTGCGGCGCTGCTCGCGCTCGAGCTGCTCGCTTTCTCACTGACGCCGCTCGATTCGATAGCCCACCGGCTATCGGATTGGGCGGCGTTTCTCGTCAAGCGTCAACGCGATTTATTGGCAGCCGCGGCCCTGATGGCGGCCACGACGGTTGTTCTGAGCTGGCCCGCTCTTTGCGCTGAACTCAAGCGCGAGAACCGCTCGAGAACTTACCGCGTCCAGCGTTACGCCTGGCTGCTTGCGCATCTGCTCGCGGTTGCGGGCGTCGCCATCTGGGCCGAGGTTCGCGCGCGCGCCGTGGCCGGTTCGGCAGCTTCGGCCGACGTATGGCTCATAACCGGAGGCCTGTTGGTTGCGACGGCGTCGGTATGCTGGGGTCTCGCTTTCGCGTCGGCGGATTTTTGGTCCCGATGGTTGCGTCGGAGCCCGGGGACGTTTGTCCTCGGCGCGGTGGTCGGCTTTCTGGGCCGCGTGGCAGGACACTACGTCCGCGAGATTCCGCCGTTAAAGACACAGACGCTGTTTGCAAGCGCGTTCATCCTGAGACTGTTCGGACAGGACGTGGTAGTCGATCCCGCAAGGGTCGCGGTCGGCACGCATTCGTTCACGGCAATCGTGGGAGTCACGTGCTCGGGTATCGAGGGCGTCGGGCTGATGCTGGTGTTCACGGCGGGCTATCTGTGGTTCTGCCGCCGCGAGCTTAGATTTCCGCATGCGCTGATCCTTGTGCCGATCGGAGCGGTGATCGCCTGGTTCCTCAACTCGGTTCGAATTGCGGCGCTGGTGCTGCTCGGGACCTGGTCCACTTCGATCGCGCTGCACGCCTTTCACAGTCTCGCCGGATGGGCGTTGTTCACCGGCACCGCCCTGGGCCTCGTCGCAGTGAGCCGTCGGACGCCCTTGTGGACGGGTGCGCGCGCCGCGCCCAATGGCCTGCGCGCGGCGAGAGCGGCCGACCCGTACCTGGTTCCATTCCTGGTGACGCTTGCGGCCCGCATGATCACGGCCGCATTCTTTCCCACGTTTGATTTCGGGTACCCTTTCCAGGCCGCAGCGGCCGCGATTGCGCTTTGGTGTTATCGCGAGCGGCTGAGGACGCTGGAATGGAGATTCTCCGGCGCCGCGATTGGCCTCGGTGTAATCGTCGCGGTGTTATGGGCAGGGTTCGATCGCACAGCCGTCGCCGGCGCGGCGGACAAGGCATTCTCCGCAGGCCTCGGCAGTATGTCGTCGACCACGGCGTCGACCTGGCTGGCGTTCCGAATCGCCGGATTCCTCGTCATCGCGCCCATTGTGGAAGAACTCGCCTTCCGCGGCTACCTTTTGAGGAAGCTTGTTGCCGATGAATTCGAGCGCGTTCCATTCAATCGCTTCACGCTGGCTTCGTTTCTAATCTCGTCGCTCGCATTCGGGCTTCTTCATCAGGGCTGGCTTGTGGCGACGATTGCCGGGATGATTTTCGCGCTTGCGATGTACCGGCGCGGCAGATTGTCCGACGCGATCGGCGCGCACGCGGCGGCCAACGGCGCGCTCGTTGCCTATGCGAGCGTGACCGGCCATTGGTCGGTGCTGGGCTGAGCGCGGCGAACGGCCGCCGAAGGCTCCGAATTCGCCACGCATTTAATATTCACATAACGTTCTCTTATTTTGCTAGTCAAATATACTATCGATTCCGTATCGCCGATCCCTTAGTCACTATTATGTGAAGTTCCGGAGCCAACTGGCCCGCCATGCGGGGCCGCGATGGAAAGAGCCGGGGTAGGTGCCCCCGTGGGGCGCGGATGGTCCGCGCGGCTTATGGACGTCGCGGCGATTCCCGCGGCGAGAACCAAGTATTACCGTTCAATCTGGATTTCAGACCTGCATCTCGGCACGCCCCGCTGCAAGGCCGAGGCTCTGCACGACTTCCTTTGTCATCACGAGGCCGAAAATCTCTTCCTGGTCGGCGATATCGTCGACGGATGGGTGCCGGGTTCCGCCTGGCACTACAGTCCGGCCCAAAACGCGGTGGTCGAAGAGGTCGCTTCGTGGCATCGGCGCGGCACTCGCGTCGTGTTCCTGCCCGGCAATCATGACGAGTCGAGCACCGGCGTCGTGCGCTCCCTGTTCGGTCCGATAACCGTCGTGAGCGAGATGATTCATCGGACGGCCGAGGGCCGGCGGATGCTCGTGATCCACGGCCACCAGTTCGACGGCTCGCTCAATCCAAACCGCCTGCTCCAGCGGATGGGCAACCAGGCCTACATGACCGCGTTGCGTATCGACCGCTGGTTCAACGGCGACGGCGCACCGCGCGACGGACACGAAGCCCGGCTTGGGTATTTCAGGGACGGAGTCAAAAGGGCGGTGGAATACCTTACCGATTTCAGCGATCGCGCGGTGTCCGAGGCTGCCCGCCGGCACAAGGCCGACGGCGTGATCTGCGGCCATATCCATCGCCCGGAGCAGCGCAAGATCGGATCCGTCTGGTACATCAACGACGGCGACTGGGTAAGCAGTTGCACCGCGGTCGCCGAGGATCGAAACGGCGTGCTCGCGCTTCTGCAATGGGATCGCCCTGCGCGTGAGCAGATAGCCGAGGTTGCCATGCCATGAATATCGCCAATGCTCTATCCGCGACCGGACATCGTCCGCAGGTCGATCTGATTTTTTTCGACGCCGGCGGAGGCCATCGCGCCTCCGCAACCGCGCTGAAAACCGTTGCCGAGCATCAGGGGCGCGGATGGCAAATCAGCATGCTCAACCTGCGCGATATCCTCGATCCGATCGACCTGGTCCACTCGATCACGGGCGTGCGCGGCGAGGATCTCTACAACGGGATGATCAAGTACGGGTTCACGATCGGAACCGGTCCGATGCTGCGCGCGACTCAACTCCTGATTCGCTCGATGCATCGGCGCGCGGTCGCGCTACTCTCGCGTTACTTCCGCGAGCGGCGGCCGGACCTGGTCGTCTCGATGATTCCCAACTTCAACCGCGCGATTTTCGAAGGCCTTCGCGCTGCGGACCGCGAGCGGAGGCGGCCGCCGACACCGATGGTCACTATCATGACCGATCTCGCCGACTGCCCGCCGCATTTCTGGATCGAGCGGCAGGAACAATATCTGATCTGCGGCACGGCGCATGCCGCCGAGCAGGCGCTCGCGACGGGCTATTCGCCTGGGCGTGTGCTCCGCACCTCCGGGATGATCGTGCGGCCCGAGTTCTATCGCCGGATGGATGTCTGCCGCGAGCGGGAACGCCGTCGGCTCGGCCTCAATCCCGAATTGCGCACCGGCCTCGTGATGTTCGGCGGATTCGGCTCGCGCCGGATGCTCACGATTGCAAGACGCGTTGCAGAGTCCGGTCTGAAAATCCAACTCATCTTCTTATGCGGACATAACCAGTGGCTGCGCGAGGAGCTTCCATCGACCGAGTTGCCGTTTCCATGCCACGTCGAGGGCTTCACGCGCGAAATCCCCTATTTCATGCATCTGGCGGATTTCTTTGTCGGCAAGCCCGGCCCGGGCAGTATCAGCGAGGCGTTGGTGATGGGATTGCCGGTGATTGTCGAACGCAACGCGCTGACTATGGTTCAGGAGCGTTACAACACCGAGTGGATCGCGCGGAACCAGTTTGGAGTGGTGCTGCGCTCGTTCAGCGAAATCGTATCGGGAATCGAAACGATACTGGGACCGGAGTGGATGGGGCAGTTTCGTTCGCGTCTTGGCACATTCAACAACCGCGCGGTGTTCGAGATCCCCGAGATGCTCGAAGCGCTGATCGCGTTGCAGTCCGGCGAATCCGCGCCGCGCGCGTTCAAGGCGTCCGCCTGAGCAGAAAAGCGCCGCGCGCCACAACCTTGAAATTTCCCGACCGCACCGCCTCCGCGTGAGCGGCAGCGCGCCCGCCAGCCCTGCTGGGCGAGTTTTGTCTTGACCTGACCCGCCATTGCGCGTGTAATGCGCCGACAGGACAGCGTCGCCCGGGGCCTGCCGCCTTCCGACGTCGGAAGACTGAGCGACCGTTCCTTACGGAGGGTCTATGGGCCAGATCACCGGAGCCGAGCTCCTTTTGCGATGCCTCGTCGGCGAGGGCGTGAAGTTCATTTTTGGATTGCCTTCGCCGGAGGTCGATCCGCTGCTTTCCCAGCTCGAACAATACAAGGTGCGATTCGTCCCCGTTCGCCATGAGGCCGCGGCTGTCCACATGGCCGAAGGCCTCTACAAGACGACCGGAACGGTCGCGGCAGTGCTCGGCAATCCCGGCCCCGGTTCGGCAAATCTTCTGCCCGGCGTGATTACCGCGCGGCACGAGGGCGTGCCGGTCGTTGTAATCACCGCGCAACACGGCCTTGGGATGGTCTATCCGTCGCCGCCCTCGACGTTCCAGGGGCAGGACCAGCTCGACGTCTTCAAGCCCGTGGTCAAATGGGGCGGGCCGATCTTTTCCTTCGAGCGGATCCCCGAGGTGACGCGGATTGCGTTCCGTGAGATGTGGACGGGCAGGCCCGGCCCGGTGCATCTCGAGGTGCCGGCGCCGGTCATGTATGCGATGGGCGACGAGGCGAAGGTTTCGCTGATCCCGCCCCAAAATTACCGCGCGGAGGGCCCGCAAGCGTCCGAGGCTCAGCTTGCCGAGGCTGCCGCGATGCTCGCTGGTGCCGAGCGTCCGCTGGTCATCTCGGGTTCGGGCGTCGATCGCGCCGGCGCGAACGCGGCGCTCCTTGCGCTGGTCGAGCGCCTCAACTGTCCGGTGATAAGCACGATGGCCGGCCGGTCGTCGGTGCCGCTCGATCACCCGAACTTCCTGTACGGCTATGGCGCCGCGGCCGGCATGGCGCGCCACGAGTCGGACGTTATCCTCGTGGCGGGCTCGCGGCTCGGCAACCTGGACACGCCCTACAACAAGTATTGGGGCGATCCGTCGGGCCGAAAGCTCATCCAGATAGACATCGATCCGCGCAATATCGGCGTCACGAGGGCGGTTGCGCTCGCAATCGTCTCCGACGTGAAAAACGCGCTCGAAGGCCTGCTGCACGTGCTCGACAGCAAGCCGCTTCAGCCGAAGAACGGAGCGGACCTCGCGCGCTATCGCGAAGCGGACCGCCGATGGCGCGACGAGCGATTCGCGCCAATCGCGGCCTGGCGCGGACCGGGCATCCATCCGGCGCACGCGATGCAGGCCGTGGGCAAAGTCTTCGGCCCCGACAGCATCTACGCGGCCGACGGTGGCAACACGAGCCTCTGGGCGCACTGGTTCCTGCCCGCCACCAAACCGCGCTCGTACCTGAACATCCTCGAATTGGGCATGCTCGGCACCGGAATTCCGTCGGCAATCGGCGCGAGGCTCGGCAACCCGGCGCGGCAGGTGGTGTGCGTGACGGGCGACGGCGCGGCGGGATTCAACTTCATGGAGATGCAGTCCGCGGCGCGCGAAGGCCTCAGGCTCACGACGGTGGTTTTCGCCGAAGGCTCCTGGACGATGGAAGAGCCGAACGAACGCATGCTCTATGGACGCACGTTCGGCACCGCGATGGGAACGGTGCGATGGGACCGCGTGGGCGAGGGACTCGGCTGTAAGGGATTCTATGTCGAGCGGATGGAAGAGCTGGAACCGGCGCTCCAGAGTGCGCGGAATACCGACGGCCCGGCCGTCGTCTGCATAAGAACCGATCGCGACGCGAACCTGTCGATCCCGATGGACCTGATGCTCCGCTTCGCCGAGGTATACCAAGGCCCGAGATGACGAGGCGCCCGCGCTAAAGTTCGCGCCGCAGCTCGCCGCCGGATTGGAACGTCGCCGAGGTGGGCGACGGTGACCGCGGATCGACTTGCGTCGCGTACAGTCGTCCGGGTTCCTGTGGTCACTTTCGGCTATCGCGGTGTTCGTCTCTTGCTTCTAGCTGATCGACCTTGGGTTCGGCCCAGGCTTCGCCTATTTAAGAGGCGATTGCGAAAGCTTCCTTGCGTGGAAGTTTTGGCGGAGAGGGAGGGATTCGAACCCTCGGTACCGGTTGCCCAGTACGCCAGATTAGCAATCTGGTGCCTTCGACCACTCGGCCACCTCTCCGCGGCGGAGAACAGGATTGTTTAATATAGGCTCGGCGCGCGC
>JAJYMR010000095.1 GCA_021786815.1 Deltaproteobacteria bacterium | reverse complement strand
ACTCGCACAACGAGCTCTACACCAACGAGTACCTGCGGATGCTGTTCGTGCTCGGCTACGGGCCGCTCGATATTACTCAGATCAAGATCGGCGATACCCTGTTATCCGATTACGAGGATGTGGAATGGGAGGTGCGCGCGGGCTATCCCGACGACGCGCCGCCCTCGCTTTACACCGGCGCCGGAGGCGACCCGCGCCCGCTCCTGCCCCCATCGCTGGCACTCAGGGCGTTGGTCAGTACCCGGCCTCTCGCACGTCGGCGGCAGAGGAGGGTTTTCCCGACACACGAGGGCCCACCTCAGCCCCGTGATCGATCCCGAGTCACAGGCGCGCTGCTGTGCAATAGCGTTGCTGATGAAATCCCTGCTCGCCTGCGCGCTAGATCCGCATCCACTGAGTAACTGCGCTCCGGTCAGAGCAAGCACCGTGGTGAGGGCCGCCTTCGTTCGCAGGATAGGAGCCATTAATCCACCTTTCTTTGTCCGGCTCGTCTGCGCGGATGACGGCAGGCGTGGGGTAGGGCTCTGCGCGGCAGTCGATCAGATTTCCGAGGCGATAGCCGGAGGCAATCGACGGGAGACCCATCCGGTCGCCCGATCGTACGCGTTCGCCAACCGCAGACAGTCCATCTCGGCGTGATTGCGTCCGACGATCTGGATGCCCATCGGCAGCCCCGCCTGGTTGAATCCCGCCGGAGCGCACAGCGCCGGGCATCCTGACATCGTGATCGGAATCATCACTTCCATCCATCGATGGTACGTGTCCATCGCGCGTCCGCCGACATGCTTAAGCCAATGCACGGCGGCGTCGAACGGAAAAACCTGTCCCGCGGGTGCGATCAGGAAATCGTATCGCTCGAAGATCGAATTAATCACGCGGTACCACGCGGTCCGGACCGCGAGCGCGCCCGCGATGTCGGCGGCGTCGAACTCTAGCCCGCGCTCGATTTCCCACTGCGCTTCGGGCTTGAGCATCGCGCGTTTGGCCGGGTCTTCGTACAGATTGCGAAGTCGCGAGGCGACGGCCCACGAACGCAGCGTCGCACAGCTTTCCCATACGCGTTCGAGCGGATAATCCGGTACGACTTCGTCAACCGCGCATCCCAGTTCCTCGAACACCTTGAGCGCGGCGCGGCACAATTCCATCACGCCCGGATCGAACGGGAGATAACCGCCGAAATCGCCGAGCCATCCGATCCGCGCGCCGCGAGGGTCGTGGTCGAGCGCGCCGGCGAATACGGACGGGTCTTCGCGAATGGAAAGCGGCGCGCGCGCGTCGTATCCCGCGATCACCGACAGCAGCATCGCGAGGTCCGGCACCGTCCGCGCCATCGGGCCGTATACCGAGAACGAGGCGCTGAACAATTCCTCCAGATCGGACGGCACGCGCCCGAACGAAGTGCGGAAGCCGAACACGTTGTTGAACGCCGCAGGATTGCGCAGCGAGCCGGCAAAATCGCTGCCGTCCGCGACCGGCAGCATCCGGAGCGCCAGTGCAGCCGCGGCGCCGCCGCTGCTTCCGCCCGCGGTTTTGCCGTGATCGTAGGCGTTGAGCGTGGCGCCGAACACGGGGTTATAGGTCTGCGAACCCATCCCGAATTCCGGCACGTTGGTCTTTCCGATAATGATCGCGCCCGCGCTCCGGATGCGCGCGACCATTATCGAGTCTGCCCCCGGAACGAAGTCCTTGAAGATTGGCGAGCCCATCGTGGTGCGGATTCCCGCGGTCGCCTCGAGGTCCTTCACCGCGTGCGGAAAGCCGTGCATCCAGCCGAGGTATTCACCCCGCGCCAGTTGCGCGTCGCGTTCGCGCGCCAGAGCCAGCAGCACGTCGTGCGGCTCGCGCGAGACGATCGCGTTGACGCGCGGATTCATCCGATCGATCCAATCGAGATACGCACGCATCACCTCCGCGCAGGAGATGTCGCGCGATTTGATCGCGCGCGAGAGCGCCACGGCGTCCATCGCGACGATTTCATTGACCGGAATTCGGCGCATAAATCATCCTCGCGGGCCGTTTCCCTCCGTCATTCCGAGCGAGTTCTGCGAAGCGAAGAATCTCATTCCGCCGGCGTTTGAGTGGCACGAGATCCTTCACTTCGTTCAGGATGACAAAGCGAGAGCGCGCTAACGGCCGATGAAGCGAGGGGCGCGCTTGGCGACGAAGGCCTCGATACCCTCGCGCGCGTCCTTGCTCCACGCGGTCGAGCATATTGTCTCCGTCTCGCGTCCCATCTGCTGCTCCAATTCGCTGGTTGCGCTCTCGATGAGAAGCTTCTTGATACCGGCATATGCGCGCGTCGGCCCTGCGGCCAGTTGCTGAGCCATCGCGGCTGCATGCGCGTCCAATTCCGAGTCGGGGACCACCCGGGTGACGATTCCAAGCTCGCGCGCTTCCTTCGCGGTCAGGACCGGATTCAGGAGCATCAACTCGACCGTGCGACGCCATCCTATGATGCGCGGCAGAAAGTAGGTCGCGGAGCCGTCGGGAGTAAGTCCGGCGCGCGTGTAGGCCATCGTGAACTTTGCCGACTCCGCCGCGAGCACCAGATCGCACGCGCATAACAGGCTGAATCCCGCGCCCGCCGCGCTTCCGTTGACGGCCGCGATTACGGGAGCCCTGGTGCGGGAAAGCCGCCCGATCGCGCGATGCAGATGGCTGGTGACGTCTTCGAGATAGCGGGGCAATTCGCTTTCCGGCTTGGAGGCGAAACTTTTCAGGTCGCCGCCGGCGCAAAACATTTTGCCCGCGGCCTTCAGCAGGATTACGCGCACGTCGGGATTGTCGTCGCACTTGAGCGACGCTTCATCGAGATCCCGGGCGAGATCCAGGTTGATGCCGTTGGCGGCGTCGGGGCGGTTGAGCGTCAGGCGCGCGACATCGTCTTTGATTTCGAGCAGAAGCGTTGAAAAATTGTACATCGTTTCCTCCGCCGAACGTGGCTCAGAGCGTTCGGTACCATTCGGCGAGCGCCGCGCCGATCTCGTGCGGCGAGTCCTCCTGGATGAAATGAATTCCTTTGACCGTCACTTCGCGCTGGTTGGGGAATTTGCGGCAGAACTCGCGCTGCGCGCCGGTCAGGATCGCGCCTGGGTCGGCGTTGATGAAGAGCTTCGGAATCGGGCTTTGCGACAGCCACCGCGAATATTCCTCAACGATAGTCACGACGTCGGCCGGCTCGCCGTCGAGCGGAATCTCGCGCGGCCAGGTGAGCGTCGGACGGCGCGACTCGCCCGGCTCGAGGTACGGACGGCGATAGACCGCCATTTCGTCGTCGCTGAGTTTGCGAATCACGCTGCCGGGCAGGATGCGCTCGATGAAGACGTTCTTTTCGAGGATCATCTCCTCGCCGGCCGGGCTCCGAAGCGCACGGAACAAATCGCGCGCGCGGCTGCTCCATTCCTCCCACGCAAGCGCGCGCACAATCGCTTCCATGTAGGCGATTCCTTTTATCGCGCCGGGATGGCGGCGCGCCCAGTGGAAACCGAGCGCCGAGCCCCAATCGTGGACGACGAGAGTTACGCGCTGACTCAGCCCGAGGCCTTCGAACCATGCGTCGAGATGGCGCGCGTGCTCGACGAAGCGGTAGGAACCGGTCGATGACTTGCCCGATTCACCCATCCCGATGAGATCGGGCGCGAGGCATCGTCCAAGGCCGCTCAGATGCGGGATGACGTTGCGCCACAGGTACGAGGAAGTCGGATTGCCGTGGAGGAAGACGATCGGATCGCCGCTTCCCGTGTCCACGTAGGCCATTTCGGTTCCGAGCGCTTGAAGCCGCTTGCGCCGATACGGGTCGGCCGCGGAAATTACAGATTCGGCCATCGTCGTTTCCTCCTGCCGCGATGCAGCAAGAGATACGGCGGAGTGTCTCCGGGCGCAAGACGGTTTTCGAATCCGCGTTTGCTCTCACGCGCGCCGCAGGCGCAAAATCGCCCCGGAAGCGGCCGCCGGAGCGAGGTGAAAAACGATGGCAGAGCGCAGGCGAAAGTTCTGGGGATGGGGTTACGAGGACCAGGGTCCAAATCCCGAGCAGCAAAAGCATTTGGCGGAGCGGATGGCGAAGCGATTCGGGCTTGGCACGCTCACGATTACGCCGCCTCCGACGGAGAGCGAACTGAATCTGCGCGCGCCGCGCGTCTCACCGCCCGACTCGCTGAAATCGATCTGCTCGATGAGCACCTACGATCGCGCGGCTCGGAGTTACGGGCGCGGCTTTCGCGACGTGGTGCGCGCGTTTCGCCGCTATTATCCGAACCCGCACGACGTAGTCGCCTTTCCGCGCGACGAGCATGACATCGTGCGAATCCTCGACTGGTGCGACGGCGCGAAAATCGCGGTCTCGCCCTACGGCGGCGGCTCCAGCGTGGTCGGCGGCGTCGAGGCGCCCCAGGATGACCGTTTCCGCGGCTCGGTCTCGATCGATCTCGGCGCTCTCGACAAGGTGATCGAAATCGATCGCAAATCGCGCGCGGCGAGAATCCAGGCGGGCGTGCTCGGCCCTGCGCTCGAGGAGCAGTTGAAGCCCCATCGTTTGACCCTTCGCCATTTTCCGCAGTCGTTCGAGTTCTCCTCGCTCGGCGGATGGATCGCGACGCGCTCGGGCGGGCATTTCGCGACCAACTACACGCATATCGACGACTTCGTCGAGTCGCTGCGAATCGTGACGCCGACCGGAATCGTCGAATCGCGCCGGCTTCCGGGCTCCGGAGCGGGTCCGAGCCCCGACAGGATGTTCATCGGGTCCGAAGGGACGCTCGGAATTATCACGGAAGCGTGGATGCGGCTTCAGGAGCGGCCGACGTTCCGTATCGGCGCGTCGATTCCGTTCCCCGATTTCATCTCGGCGGCTGAAGCGGTTCGCGTGATCGGGCAGGCGGGGCTTTTTCCGGCCAATTGCCGCGTGCTCGACGAGGGCGAGGCGTTCAACTCGGGCGCGGGCGACGGCAACGAGGCGGTGATGGTGCTCGCGTTCGAGTCGGCGGACCATCCGCTCGATACCTGGATGAAACGCGCGCTGGAAATCTGCGCGGATCACAAGGGCAGGGTGCCGAAAGAGGAGATGAAGACGCGCACCGATACCGAAGCGACGCACGAAGGCGCGGCCGGCGCGTGGCGGCAGGCGTTCCTCAACGCTCCGTACCTTAGAGATACCGTGGTTGCGATGGGGATGGTGAGCGACACGTTCGAGACCGCGATCACGTGGGAGCGCTTTCCCGAGTTCCATCGCCGCGTGATGGAATGCGCGCGCGACGCGGTGCGCCGTATCTGCGGCAATGGCACCGTCACTTGCCGTTTCACGCACGTCTATCCCGACGGTCCCGCGCCTTACTACACGGTGATGGCGCCGGGGCGTCGCGGCTCCGAGATGGAGCAGTGGGACGAAATAAAGAAGGCGGTGTCGGATCTGCTGATCGAGCTTGGCGGGACAATCACGCATCATCACGCCGTCGGCCGCGACCATCGACCATGGTACGATCGCCAGCGTCCGGAAGGATTCGCCCGGGCGTTCAAGGCCGCCAAGCGCGCGCTCGATCCGAACGCGATCCTGAATCCAGGGGTGCTGATCGATCCGTAAGCGGCGGCTCGCGCGAAAAGCGAAGTTGGGGGCGCGGGCGTCACTCGTCGAGGCGGAGCTTTTCTCGCGCCTTGGGCGACATCCTGTGCGGCGTCCAGGGCGGGTCCCACACTAATTCGACATTGGCGTGCTCGCAGTCGGGAAGCCCGAGCAGTTTTTCCTCAATCTCGTCGCGGATGGCGCCGCCGAGATGGCATCCCGCCGCCGTCAGGGTCATCCTGACGTTGACCGTGCTGCCGTCGATCGTAACGCCGTAGACGAGCCCGAGCTCGACGATATTGACCGGGAGCTCGGGATCGTAGCATTCGGCGAGAACTTCGTAGATTTCCGCTTCGGAAAGCATTGGAGTTGCGCCGCCCCGCGCAATTCTCGATAACTCTTCGACTAGTATATAAAAGGTCGTGTACCGGCAAAACACGATGCGCGGCGCGTGCGAGTGCGCGTTGGCTCCGCGAATCGGTTCCGGAGGGTTTTCTCGATGCCTGACAAGGAAGAACTGTGCGACGAGGCCGTCGATTTTTTCGCCGACGAGAAGTACGACGAGGCGATAGAACTTTACAAAAAGGTGCTCGAACTCGATCCGAAGTACGGCGACGCGCTTCACGGGCTTGCGCTCTGCTACCAGGCCAAGGGCGATCTGGACAGTGCGATCGAGGTGACGAAGCTCTATATCGAGCAGGAGCCGGAGGACATCCTGGCGTTCACCAATCTCAGCATGTTCTATCAGAAGAAAGGGATGATAAAGGAAGCCGAGGCTGCAGGCGCGGAAGCGCGGCGCCTCGATTGGAAACGTCAACTCAAGGAAGGCAAGCAGAAGGCCTAGGACGCGGATGAAACTGAAAGACAAGGTGGTTCTGATAACCGGCGGAGGCTCGGGCCTCGGCCGCGAGATGGGGCTTACGTTCGCGCGCGAGGGCGCAAAGGTCGGAATCAACGACATCCGGCCCGAATCGGCGCAGAACGTCGTGACCGAGATCGAACGCGCGGGCGGGAAGGGCGCGCGCTCCTTCGTCGCCGATGTATCGAGCAGTGCGGCAGTCAAAAAAATGTTTGCCGATTTCCTCGCCGCCTACGGCACGATCGACATCCTGATAAACAACGCGGGAATCGGCCGCACGCGCGAGGGTAGCGAGGTTATCGGCACGGCCGATCTGCCCGACGAGGACTGGCATCGGATGCTCGCGACGCATCTCGACGCGGCCTTCTTCTGCACGCGCGAGGCGCTCAAGGTGATGATCCCGAAGAAGTCCGGCCGGATCATCAACCTGGGCTCGATCGCCGGAACCACGGGACTTGCGTTCGCGTCGAGCTATTGTGCGGCGAAGGGCGGGATAATCAGCTTCACCAAGTCCGTGGCTCGCGAGGTCGTCGGCCACGGAATCCTGGTCAACTGTATCGCGCCGGGATTCATCGAAACCCCGATGACCGCGCCAATCCAGGGCCCGATGCGCGACGCGGTGATCGCGATGACCCCGATGGGACGTTTCGGAGAGCCGCGCGAGATCGCTTCCGCCGCGCTGTTTCTTGCCTCCGACGACGCGTCGTTCATGGTCGGACAAATTGTGAGTCCGAACGGAGGTTACGTTATATAGGCGCCGCCGCTTCGCCGCCTCGGAGGGCCCACGATGTTTTTCCGCTTCGCCACGTTCAACTACAGGAGCGACGATCTCGCGGCCGAGGAGCGCAACTACTTGAACCATCACGTTGCGCTAGGAAAAAGCCTGCCGGGAGTGCGCCTGTACTACACCAGTCGGCTCCTGCAGCATCGCGGGCGCAAACCCGAGGCGACACGCGCGGTGTTGATCGGATTCGACAACGCCGAGGCGTTCACGGCTGCGTTTCAGTCGAAAGTGGCCGCCGAGCTTGCCGCCGATGGCAAAGCCCATATGAAGGA
>JAJYMR010000289.1 GCA_021786815.1 Deltaproteobacteria bacterium | reverse complement strand
TCCGATCTCGGTTGAGCCGCGCAATTGCGACTCCGTTCTCGCATCCGTATTCGAGCGTCTGGTACATGGCAAAGCGCCTCGTTGCGGCTTCGGCCGACACGCCCCTCAGTAGGAACGCGGCAGACCGAGAACATGCTCGCCGATATAGTTGAGGATCATCTCGCGCGAGACGGGCGCCGTGCGCATCAGGCGCGCCAGCGGCCATAGGGTGATTACGTCGGTCTCTCCCATGAAGCCGCTGCCGCCATGGACCTGGATTGCGAGGTCGACGCTTTTGACCGCGGCTTCTCCGGCCGCGTACTTCGCCATGTTGGCGTACATCCCGGCGTCGCCGCCCGCGTCGAACATCTCGGCCGCCCGATGCGCCATCAGCGAAGCCAGTTCGAGTTCGGTCTTCGCGATCGCCATCGGGTGGGCGAGTCCCTGATGCGCGCCGATCGGGGTATTGAAGACCTTGCGCGTGCGCGCGTATTCGACCGCCTTGGACAGCGCGTAGCGGCCGATCCCGACGCCCATCGCGGCGGCGGTGATTCGCTCCGGGTTGAGCGCGTCGAACATTGCGTGCATCGCCTTGCCTTCCTTGCCCACAAGGTTCTCGCGCGGGACCCTCACGTCGTCGAAGAAGAGTTGGAACTGGCCTTCGGGCATCAGGATCTGAGTATCCATCCGATGCGCGGTCAGGCCGGCCGCGTTGGTATCGACGACGAAGAGCGACATTCCCTCGCGCTTGTCCGCCGCGGCATCCGCGGCGATCGTGCGTGCGACTACGAGCATGTGCTCGGCCTGATCAACGCCGCTGATAAACACTTTCTGGCCGTTCAGGACGTATTCGTCGCCATCGCGGCGCGCGAGCGAACGGATGCGGAAACTGTTGCTGCCCGCGTCCGGCTCGGTTATCGCGAAGCAGAATCGCTCCGAGCCGTCGGCGAGGCGCGGCAGGTAGCGCCGCTTCTGCTCCTCGGTTCCGTGCTTCGCGATCGCAACCGCTCCCATCATGCTGACGACCAGCATCAGCGGCGGCATACCGTTGTTGGCAAGCTGCTCCATCAGGAGCGCCAGCCTGGTTAAGCTGACGCCGCTGCCGCCGTATTCCTCGGGCGCCATCGCGCCGAGGAAACCGGCCTTGCCAAGTTCCTGCCAAAGCGCGTCTAGCGGTTGGCCCTTCTTCGCGCATTCGAGCCAATAGCGGCGATCGTATTTGGCGCTCAAGCGCCGAACGAAAGATTCGATCAGGCTTTCATCATTGTCAAATTCCTGGTTCATCGGTGGGATTCCTTTAATTTGACCGATGGCCGGCGGTCCCGGCGCGCAGCGGAAGCTGTACCCGCGCCCATCCGGGAGCGCACAGTTGATTGCTCTGGTTGCGCTCCTCGAGCTCGCACTCGACGTAGCCGAGTCCGTCGCGTATTTCGGTTTTGACCACAGTTCCCGCGCAGGTGAGGACGTCACCCGGGACAGCGATCGCCCGGTTTTGCCACCGGAAACCGACTAGGCGCGCCGCCGGTCCCGCCCAGTCCATCACCGCCTGCGCGAGAAAGGAGCCATGCAGATGCGATTGCACCAGGACGTCAGGGTATCCTTCGCTCTGCGCGTAGGGCTTGTCGTAATGGATCTTGTGCGAATTCCAGGTCATCGCGCTGAACCTGAATAGCTGCACCGTGCTCGGCCGCTTCACCAGGGGGGTGATGGCGGTGCCGACTTTCACGTCTTCGAAGAAAAGTTTTGCGGGTTCCATCTCGATCCCTCGCGTTCAGCGCGCGATGAAATTCTCGCGGCAGGTCACAATCGGGCTTCCGTCAGTCGTGAGAAATCTCTTCTGGAGCTGAACCACGAGCAGCGGGCCTGACCGTCCCTGCTTCAACTCAGCCTGGCTGACGCTGAATTCCATCACCACGTCCATCCCAGCGGTCACCGGCTGATGGAATTCGAGTTCCTGTCCGCCGCCCATGACCCTGAGACCCCGGATCGGCACCGCCATCGCGTCGTCGTGGGGAGTGCCGTCCGGGCGCAGCGAATCCTCAGGCGGACCCGGCTCCCATCCGAGCACGCTGCTCAGATAGAGCGGCGGCGCGATCGCGCCCGGGTAGCCGTGCTCGCGTGCGAAGGCGTGGTCAAAGAACAGCGGGTTGGAATCGCCGACCGCGACCGCGAAGCGCTCCATGTCGCGCTGATTGATTTTGCCTATTGCGACCAGCCGTGTCTGGCCGAGTCGCGACTTGATCTGCTCGTAAACCGCCTCAAAGGAGATCGCCATGCGCCCAGCATCCTATTCTCGCGTGGAAACGCCAAGCTCGTTGCGCGCGAACATCCAGGGGTGCGCAGACCTTGTTTCGCACTCACCGTACGCACACCCAAGGGGTGAAGCTCGCGTGGGTAGCCCAGAAAATCCGTACAAACGTCCCCAACGCCAAATCGTTGCGCCCTGATGTAGCCGTCGGCGCCAGAGAATTGCCTCCTTCGGAAGCGCGTGGCGCGAGACGACCGACCTGTAAGCAGATCGTGTGCCGCGTTTGCCGCGAGCAGCGTGGCGTCGCTACAAGGCGTGATATCCGCCGTCGACGCGAAGCACAGAGCCGGTCACGTAGCTTGACGCGCGGCTCGCCAGGTAAATGACCGCACCTCGTATCTCCTCGGGCCGCCCGAGCCGTCCCATCGGAGTGAAGGTTTCTGTGCGCTCACGAATGCCGGGAATCTTGAGGCCGTGCTCATTTAGTCCAGTGGGAATCATCCCGGGCGAGATCGCATTGACGTTGATCTGGTATGGAGCCCATTCCACCGCGAGTTCGCGCGTAAGATTCTCCAGCGCCGCTTTGCTCGCCGCGTACGCCGCCATCCGGTACGGACTCGCCAGGCTTGCGTACATCGAGGTGATATTGATCACACGGCCTGGAGCCTTGCGCGCGATCAATCGATTTGTCACGCGCCGCGCGAGCATCATCGGCGCGGTCACGTTGACCGCGAACTCGGCGTCCCATTTCTCTCGTGCGATTACCGATGCCCCACCGCCGAGGGCTATGCCGGCGTCATTGACAAGGATGTCGATCTCACCGAGCTCGGCGGTGGTTCGCTCGACGATTCGGTCCAGGTCGGCGTCAATCGTGATGTCGGCGGAAACCGGTACGACCCGGACATGCGTCTGTTCCCGAAGCCTGTGAGCCAGTGCTTCGAGCCGCTCGCGGCGGCGCGCCACCATCGCAACGTCGGCGCCTGCGATCGCCAGCGCCGTGGCGCATTCGACGCCAAGACCCGAGGACGCGCCGGTCACGACCGCGACCTGGCCGTGCAGGGAGAAAAGACTGTCGTTCGAGCCATTCATCGTTGCGCCGCGAACAGCATTCGACGCAATTCCGATGCCCGTGGCCTTGCCTGGTGATGGCGAAACAAAACGCGAATCGACCGCGACGGGACACCTTCACGAAAAGGAGCCACATCATAAACAACGCCAGGATGCCCGGCCAGCGTCGTGACAGAGCGTGTCTCTCCACGCACAAGGGGCACGCCGAGAAATGGCGTCCGGGTTGCCCCACGGCGCGTGGCCTGAGCCCTGCGCTCCATCACTGCGGGGCAACGCAGGCAGCTCGTCAAAGCCTTACGCGGATTCGAACAAGTTAAGGCCGTTGGCCGCGCGGACGCGCCCGCGCCGACCGACGAACTCCTCCCGCTCCATTGCGGACAGTATCTCGCGCGGGACGCCGGCGAAGAAGCGCGCGCCGCCCGCAAGCCGTCCGACGACGATTCCATGCGCAGGCTCTCCAGCGCGATCGTGCTCGACCGTGTAGGTCTCTACCGTGGCCGGTCCCTCGGCGTTCTCGACCACTTCGATCGCGTCGGCACCCGGCGGGGGTTCCGCGAAGGCGCGGTATACAAAGGAACGCTCGGGGGGCGCCGAGCTGTAGAGCGCGGCGGCGTGCTTGGTGAAGTACCATCCGAGCGCCGTCACCATCCCGCGGCTGCCGGGATTCTTGCGCAGCCGCTCCGTCATCGCGGCGATCGAGTGCGTCACATAGTTGTTGCCGGGGCCGCCCGCGTACGGAAGCCCGCCGGTAACAGTGACGCCTCGCGGATCGGCGGGCGAAAGCCCGAGCGCGTCCATCGCGAATCCGACCGCGACTGGGAAACAGCTATAGAAGTCGAAAAATCCGACTTCGCCGACATCGACGCCGGCGCCCTCGAGCGCGCCCATGGCGGCGCGCGCAAGCCCGGGAGACTCGTGATAGTTTGCGCGCTCGCTTATGAACCAGCGGTCGGTCGCGTCAGCAGCCGCGTGCAGATAGACCATGCGCTCGGGGCGAACCCCGGCCCGGCGCGCCTCGATATCGCTCGTGATGATGAGCGCGGCGGAGAGATCAACGTCCATGATTGCATTCATCAGCTTGGTATATGGGAAGCAGATGATGCGATTGGCCGCACTGGGAGTTGCGATCTCGCCGGCGCTCCTTTCGGTGCGAAACCAGGCGTGCGGGTTGTCGGCCGCCACGCGAGTCATCGCAGCGCACATCCGGCCGAGGCGCTCGCGATGCTCGTCGAGGGTCCATCGATGGTGCGCGCGGCGGGCATTTTCGAACATCGGATAAATCTGGACCGGCATGCGCGCGCCGTAACGTTCCTCGTAGGCGTTGGTTCCGGGACGCGGGTCGCCCATCAACTCCGGAGAGCCTTTTCCCAGTGCAGAGTCCCAGCGAATGCCGCCGCGTTCGCCCGCTCGCCGCATCGTGTACATCGCCTCGACCCCGGCCACCATCGCGGCGCGCATCCTGCCCGCTGCGATCTCGCGCGCGAATTGATTGACCAGGTACTGCGGCGTGTTGCCCCCTATCGACGTGTAAATTTTGCGTGCGGGGCTGACGCCCAGGCGCGCTGCCAGCGCGTCGGGCGGGTTCTGATAATGCCAGGACAGGATGTTCACCACGGCAAGCGCGTCGAGCCTGCCGAGCAGCGCCGGTGCACCCGAGTCCTCAGCCGCGTCGCGGGCCGCCCGAGCCAGCATCTCCATCGGCTCCGGCGTTTCGGACGAGCCGGCGGTGCGGGGATTGAACTGCGCGACACCAACGATTACCGGGCGCGGCTCAGGCATCGAACTTTCCTCCTGATCGGCTTTCCGAGTACCCGCCGCTTGCGCACCGAGGGACAATCGCGATGCCGAAGCAGGCGAATCTCAAAAAATATATCGCGGCATCGAGGCGGATTACCTCGACGCAGCGCTCGCACCCGCCGGCAACCGGAGCGGATTCTCGGGCGCCGGCTGCGCCAACCAGCGCCTCTCCACACGCCGATGCTCTCAGTACGAACGCGGCAGTCCCAGGACGTGCTCCGCGATGTAGTTCAAAATCATCTCGCGAGTCACCGGAGCGGTACGCATGAGACGCACGAACGGCCAGAGCGTAATCAGGTCCGTTTCGCCGGTGAAGGCGCTGCCTCCATGCACCTGCATGGCGACATCCACCGCTTCGATTCCCGCCTCGGCGGCGGCATACTTCGCCATGTTCGCGTACATGCCGGCCTTGCCGCCGGAATCGAAAAGCTCGGCCGCGTAATGGGTCATGAGCGCCGCCAGTTCCAGGTGGGTCTTGGCGACAGCCATGGGATGGCTAAGCCCCTGATGAGCGCCGATCGGCACGTCGAAGACCTTTCGCGTCCTGGCGTACTCCACCGCCTTGCCGAGGGCGAAGCGGCCGATGCCGATGGTGGTTGCGGCAAGCGTAACGCGCTCGGGATTCAACGCGTCGAACATAACCTTGAATCCGTCTCCTTCCGCGCCGAGGCGGTTCTCATGCGGCACCCGGACCCCGTCGAAGAAAATTTGAAACTGGCGTTCCAGCGCCATAAGGCGCGTGTCGAGACGGTGCATTTCAACGCCGGCAGCCTTGGGATCAACGATGAAAAGCGAAATTCCCTGGCGCTTGTCGGCCGCCTGGTCTGCCGGCGTGGTTCGGGCGACCACCAGCATGTGCTGAGCCTGGTCGGCGCCGCTGATGAAGACTTTCTGACCGCTCAGCACGTAACTGTCGCCGTCGCGGCGCGCAAGCGTGCGG
Source organism: Deltaproteobacteria bacterium (assembly GCA_021786815.1). Lineage (GTDB taxonomy): Bacteria > Desulfobacterota > Binatia > Binatales > Binataceae > DTIX01. The sequence continues at coordinate 1,486 of JAJYMR010000289.1, read as the reverse complement.
ATATTGAAACTGTTGCTTCCCGCGTCAGGTTCGGTGATGGCGAAGCAGAACTTCTCCGCGCCTTCGGCCAGGCGCGGCAGGTAACGTTGCTTTTGCGCTTCGGTGCCGTGCCTGGCGATAGGGATGGCGCCCATCGCGTTGCTCACGACGAGAAAGCCCAACGGCACGCCCCGGTTGGCAAGCTCTTCCAACAGGACCGTAAGCCGCACCAGGCTCATCCCGGTTCCGCCATATTCCTCCGGAACCGTGATGCCGAGGTAACCAGCCGCGGCCATCTCGCGCCACATCTCATCGACGCCGGTGCCGCTGGTGGCCCTCTCGACCCAATAGCTGCGGTCATATTTGCGTGTAAGGCGCTGCACGAAATCGCGAACGGTCTCGCGTTCCCTGTCTGTGCTTTCGAGCATAGTGCCGCTCCGTTAATGGGTCCGCGGAAATTTCCCTACGGCGGGCCCGTCATCAATCCAAACGCGTGGTCAACGAGCGTTGGCCCGCCGGGTGATGCCCGGCGGAAATCATTTCGAAGTTACCGCTGTGACGATATCGTCCAGGCTAGACCCGGGCCGGAAAACGGCCTCCACGCCCAATTGTTTCAGGCGCTCGATATCGCTTCGTGCGATGATGCCGCCGAGCACGACGCGCACGTGCATTTGGTCGCGCTCGGCCAGAACTTCCATCAGGCGCGACACCACAACCAGCGGTTCTCGGTCCATGATGCGGTAGCCGATCCAGTCGGCATCCTCCTGGATGGCGGTCTCAACGATCTGCTCTGGCTGCGCGTCACCTCCCAGGATGACCTCGACGCCCGCCTCCCTGAGCGCGCGCGCCACCACGTAGTAGCCGGTCGTGTGTCCGGGTGAATCCGCGACCAGCAGAAAGCGAATTCTCGTCGCCGGCATACGGGTTCTCAGTAAAGCTGCCCCATATAGAAGCCGTGTCTGCGCCGGAGCTCCTCCGCCCCGTCTACGCCGGACAAGAGTTGCGTTATCTCGCCGATACTCAGATAGGACTTCACGGCTTCGATCATCGGAGATACGATATTGGCGCGGGCGCGGTAAGCTTCGATTAGTATGCGCTTCGCGGCTTCGACCCGGCGCGGATCGCGTTCGCGCTTGGCCTTCTCAAGACGCGCGATCTGCTTGTCGCGCCACGCTGGGTCATAACTGAACACCTGTCTGGCCTGGAGTCCCAGCTCCTCTTCTTCCTCTTCCGGAATTCGGTGGCGATTGACGCCGATGACGACGCGCTCGCCCGCGTCGATTGCGCGCTGGCGCCGGTAGCCGGCCTCATCAGCCTCGCCCTCCATGTGCTGCCAGGCTTTGACGGGCGTCATCGCTTCCAGCTTCTGAAGCAGCGCGCGCGCTCCCCTTTCAATGTCGTCGGTGAGCGCTTCGATGCAGTAGGAGCCGCCGAGCGGGTCAGCCACGGAGGCCACGTCGGTCTCGTGCGCGATGATCTGCTGGGTGCGCAGGGAAAGTGTGGCCGC
>JAJYMR010000051.1 GCA_021786815.1 Deltaproteobacteria bacterium | reverse complement strand
ACGCTCGACCGCGACCTGGTGCGGCCGATTGTCGATCTGAATCTCGGGCCGCGACGGAATTATCCGCGCGTCGAGTTCGAGCTTCCCGACGATTCCGACATGCACGCGTTCGCGGACATTATCGCGATGCTCGCCGATCGCGGGCTCAAGGTGGGACAGCGCGCGGTGCTGGAGCGGCTCGGGATGCCAGCGCCGCAGGAGGGCGAGCCGGTGCTCGCGCCGGCGCAGGGGAATCGGAGCGGCCCGTATCCGACGTGAGGTGGGCGGGGCGACGCAAACGCGGCGAGCGGGTGCCAGCAACCTAACCCGAAGGGGAACCGGTTGTGGGTGTGGTTTCGCCGAGGGAAGGGGAACGTGGAGCCGGCTGGGTCTGTCGAAAGGAGTTCCAGAGCTGGCGAGGCACCCCGCTGTCATTCTGAGCGAAGGCTGCGGGAGCGAAGAATCTCATGCCGCGGATGCGCGGACGGCCGGAGCGGTTCCGTCGCGTCGCGGGGTGGGTGGTACGAGATGCTTCGCTTCGCTCAGCATGACAGGCCGCGCTTGCGCGAGCGGGAGTGGCTATCGAAATTTTCCCTGGGGAGCCTCACCCGCGTGAAACGCTCACCCGTTGCCCACAAGTCCACAGGCGGGACGCTCTCATCTGTCCCAGAGCCTGTCGACCCTGTGGGCAACTCTTCCCAATCCTTGATTTCCAGTACGGTCGCTCTGCCGGCGTGGGAGAGGTTATCTGTTGTCGGGGCGAGCGCGGTCAGTCGGTGATTTGGTGGTTTGCGGCGCGAAACGACCATCGGTAGCGCCGGCCCGAGACGGTCGCGCGCACGGTGTAGGTCGCGCCGGCGACGAGCGGCTCGCGCGGGACGATCACGACGGCGCCGAAATGGTGAAGTCCCTCGCGCGCGCGTGAAACCGAGGTGGGATCGGAATTGCGGTAGGAGCTTGCGTCGAAGCCGCACGCCTCGACGCGCGTGCCATTTCTCTCAAGCGAATACTTCTCAAGAACCGCGGGTGCGTTTAGTCCGAGCTGAAGCGTGATCGGGATGCCGGTTGGCGTCGCGTAACCGGCGCACGGCGCGAGCGGGTCGGGCCATTCGCCCTCGTCGGCGCCGAAAGTGCCGTCGGCGACGGTGCCGCCGTCGGGCGGGTACATCACGGGCGCGCGCGAGACGGGATCGGCGTGGTCGATGCCGCTTTGCACGTTGAGAGCGGCGGCGCATACCCCGCGCAGGCAGAACTGCCCGTAGCCGACGCTTTTCAGCGCGGGATTGAGCAGCCACATGCGATGGAACGGGCCGGTCATCCAGTTGTCGATGGCCCATCCGGACGGCGGCGCAACCGGCGGCGAAGAGAAGTCGGCGTCAACGTCGCTGAGTTGCGCGGCCTTCAAGCCCGCGCGCGTGAAGAACGGCTTTCCCGGCTCCTCGGCGTGCATCGCGGGGCCGATGCGTCCGCTTTGGATCGCGCCGGCCTGGTTGGCGACCAGGTAGCGCGCGTGGGCGGCGTCGCCGCTCGAGAGCGCCGGGTCGTCTTCAACGGGCGCGAGCTTTGCCGCCGCGCGATAGGCGTTGAGCCGCGCGAGCCATCCCGCGCCGTCGGAGGGTTGCCGCGATTGTGCCGCAGCCGAACGCGTCGCGGAGAGCGGGCGTGTCGCGGACGCGGAGAAAAATCCACGGTGGAAGCGGAAATGGTAAGCGGATGCGGCGAGCGCAACGAGCGCGAAAGACAAGGCGCCGGCTATCGCGGCGCGGCGCGAAATGGGCAATCGCGAGCCCGCGGTGCGAGGCGGCGCGGAAGCGGAAAAACGGAAGGCGAGGGCGCCGAAGCGCACCTGGTCGCCGTCCTTGAGCGCAACGGCGGCGGAGAGACGGCGGCCGTTGACGAAAGTGCCGTTGGTCGAGCCGAGGTCGGTGAGCCAAAGCGCGCCGGCGCGGCGCTCGAGCGTGGCGTGGCGGCGCGACACGGCCGGGTCGTCGAGCACGACGTCGGAGCGCGGATCCGCGCCGACGGCGAGGCGGGGAGCGCGCAGGATGATTTCGCGCGGGGGTGCGCTTGCGAGCGCGAGCAGGCGCGGCGGCGGGTTCTCCCTATCGGGACGCATCGTGGTCACCGGCCGGGAAAAGCGCCTGCGCCTGTGGCGCGGGAGATGCGATTTGGATGCGGCTTGGAGCCATCGTTCGGTACCAAAATCTAGCAGGTGGAAAAACGCGCTTTCAAAGGGCGGCGTGGGCCTGAGTGAACCGGCGGCTCGTCCGAATGTAGGGATGGTGTCACTGTGCGTAGGACGAGCATGGGGATGAACTAATTCATCCTTATGGGAGAACGCGTTTCGCGGCACAATCGCCGGCGATGAACGCTCTCTCCCCCACACGCGCTGGCGGTGAACGTGGCGACAACCCTCGCAAGCTGAGCGGAAGCGCCCCGGTCGATACCGCCGGCGCGCCCGCCCATCGCGGGCCGGGCGCGCGAGCGAGTATCGCGATCGCGCTTGGAAGCTCGGCGGCCGCGAGCGTATCCGCGGAGCGATCCGGAAGCGAAAGCGTGGCCGGGCTGGCCGGCAAGGCGAAGAGCGCCGAGGCGCCGGAATGGATCGAGCTTCTTCCGGCGGGGATTTTCCACGGGCGCGACGGACGCGGGCCGTTTCGGCTCGACGAGCCGGCCTCGGTAATCAAGGCGACGCTTGCGCTCAAGATGGAGGCCGGAATTCCGATCGACTACGACCATGCGACCGACTTCGCGGCTCCCGAGGGCCGGCCGGCTCCGGCGGCGGGATGGATCAGGGAGCTTCAGGTGCGCGACGGGGCGCTGTGGGGACGGGTCGAATGGACCGAGCGCGCGGCGCAGGCGATTCTCGCGCGCGAGTATCGTTATATATCGCCGGTTTTCCAGTACTCGCGCGCCGACGGAAGGGTCATCCGCCTGCTGCGCGCCGGACTCACCAACAACCCCAATCTTTACCTGACCGCGATTTCCGCGGCGGGAGACGAGGAATACCAGGACATGGAAGAGAGTGAGCATTTTCTGAATCAGCTCAGGCAGATGCTCGGGACGGGAGCCGACGCGTCGTGCGAGCAAATCGTCGAGACGGTGGGCAACCTGATCGCCGCGGCGCGCGAGACCGCGCAGAACGCCTCGGGCGCCGACCCGGCGCGCTACGTCGACGTCGCGGAGTTCAAGAAGGCGGTCACCGAGCTCAACGCGCTTCGCGCCGAGCGCGCGCGCGAAAAGGCCGAGCATCAGGTGAGCGAGGCGATTCGCGCGGGCAAGCTGGTTCCGGCCCAGCGCGAGTGGGCGGTGTCGTATTGCGCGGCCGATCCCGAGGCGTTCCGCAGCTTCGTCGGGCGGCAGCCGGCGATGCTCGCGGGCGAGATGCTGGCGCCCGAGCCGGCGGCGCTTCATGCGGCGAGGCCGGAGTCGGGCGCGGCGCTGACGGCGGTCGAAAGCGCGATCTGCTCGGCGCTCGGCGTGGCTGCCGCGGACTTCATCAGCCGCAAGCAGGGGCGCGCCGACTTTCTCAGGCTCAGGGACAACTCGCAGCGCGAACTCTAAGCAAGAGCGCGCCCGCGCCTTTGCGCGAGCGTGACGCTACAGGATGGCAAAATGGCGGCACTAACCAGTTCACGAAACACGCCCGAGATGGCCGACGGCGGACGGATGCGCGTCTATCCGGTCGAGGCCAACACGACCATCTACCTCGGCTCGATGGTGGCGATTGATTCCAACGGCAACGCGGTGCCCGCATCCGCCACCAGCACGACCGCCAACGCGCTCAAGGTGATCGGGCGCGCCGAATACGTGGTCAACGGGATTCCCGGGCAGAACGCGGTCAACAATCCCGGCGCGGCGGGCGCGATCCAGATCGCGGTCCGCAAGGGCGTCTTCATGTTCGGCCAGGATGGCTCGATAACCAGCGCGACCGTCGCGAGCCCCTGCTTCGCAATCGACGACAACAACGTGAGCGCCAACGACCGCGCCTCGGGCGCAACCGTCCAGCAGTACGCGGTGGCGGGCCAGGTGGTCGCGGTCGATTCGTCGGGCGAGGTGTGGGTCGATTTCTGGCATCAGTCCACGGCCGCGCTCTAAGCGCCCGCGAAGCAGGGAGTTCACATACGATGGAGATAAGCGCACAAAGTCTGACCGCACTTTTCACCGGCTTCGACGTGGTATTCCAGCGCGGCTTCGAGAAGCCGCCGTCGTACTACGAGCAGATCTGCTCGATCGTGCGATCGACCAGCCGCCAGACCACCTATCCGTGGCTCGGGCGCACCACGCGCTTTCGCGAATGGCTCGGCGACCGCGTGATCCAGGCGCTCGAATCGCACACCTACACGATCGTCAACCGCAACTTCGAGGACACCATCTCGATCGACCGCAACGATATCGAAGACGACACCTACGGGGTTTACGAGCCGATCATCGAGCAGCTCGGATGGGACACCAAGGTGCATCCCGACATGCTGCTGTTCCAGATGATCAAGAACGCGGTCGCGACGCCCTCGAGCGTACCCGGCTACGACGGCCAGCCGTTCTTCAGCGCGACGCATCCGGTGGGTCCCGCCGGGCGCCCCGACGCCGACTCGACCGCGTCGAACATCAACAGCTCGGGGACCGGCGCCTACTGGTTCCTGATCGACGCCTCGCGCGCGATTCGCCCGTTCATCTTCCAGCTTCGCCGCGAGTACGCGATCACGCGGATGACCGCGATGACCGACGAGGCGGTGTTCAACCGCCGCGAGTTCCGCTACGGCGTTGACGGCCGCGCCAACACCGGCGTGGGGCTCTGGCAGCTTGCCTACGCGAGCAACACGGATCTCTCCAATCCGACCAACTACGGCGCCGCGCGGGCCGCGATGCGCTCGTTCACGACCGACGGCGGGCAGCCGTTCGGCACGCTGTCGAGCCGCAAGGGCGTCTATCTGGTGGTGCCGCCGTCGCTCGAAGAGGTTGCCCGCCAGCTTCTGCATTCCGATTTCATGGCGGGCGCGGGCGCGAGCTCCTCGGTCGCGACGACCAATATCTGGAAGAACAGCGCCGACCTTATAGTAAGCGAGTACCTGGCCTGAGATCGGTCCGAATGAACCCTCCTCTCCTCCCCGGTGATGCGTGCGCCCCCGTCTCTCTTCCCGAGTGGAAGGGAGCGGGGGCCCGGGGCGACGCGCCCGCATCGGGCGGGCCTTTGAGGCGTGAGGTTTTTCGATGAGCTACGCGGCTCCGCAGGACATGATGAACCGGTATCCCAACCGGGACCTGGTGCAACTGACAACGACGATCCGACCGCCACCACGGTCAACACCACGCTGCTCCAGCAGGTGCTCGACGACGCCTCGGCCGAGATAGACGGCTACCTGGGCGGGCGCTTCACGCTTCCGCTCACCGATCCGCCCGAGGTGCTCAACCGCGTCGCGAGCGACATCGCGATGTACCGGCTGCAGGCGCTGAGACCGCTTCATGACATCTCTGACGCGCGCCAGCGTTACGAAGACGCGATCGCGATGCTGTCCAAGGTTGCGGCCGGGGAACTGACGCTTGGAATCGCCGCGGACGGGAACGAAACCGCGATTTCGCCGGTCGCCGAGATCATCCAGGGCCCCGAGCGCGTCTTCAGCCGCGGCACGCTTAAGGGATTCTGAGCGCGCGCGGCGGCTTCGGTATAGGAACGGATGGCAGCCACGATCGACACACCCTGGACGGGCGAGCAGTTCTCGCCGCCGACTCCGCTCGATCTCGAGACGATCGAATCGGCGATCGTCGCGCAGCTTGCCTCGCAGATAACCGCGATCGAGATCGTGCACTTTCCTGACGAGCCCAAGGCGTACCGCCTCACCCATCCGGTGGGCGCGGCGCTCGTGACGTACCGCGGCGCGACCTACGGCGAGCTGCTCGATACCGCGGCGATCGTCCAGGAGCGCCGGCTCGAGTTCGACGTCACGCTGCTCGTGCGCGATCTCGGATGGGGTGTCGGTTCGGCGCCCGACGGCACCAGCCCCGGCGCCTACGCGCTGCTCGAGAAGACCCGCGCGGCGCTCACCGGCTACCGGGTGCCGGGCGCGCGCAAGATGCGCCCGGTGCGCGAGAAGTTCATCGAGCGTGATCGCCGCGGCGGAGTGTGGATTTACACGATTACCTTCGGGCTCAGCACGGTTGCCGTCGAGCCCTCGAGCGCCCAGAACTTCCCGCTCTTCGTAAAGGGCGTCGCGCTCGACAGGTCCGGCAACACCACGGTCACCGTTGGCGCCACCGCCTACACTTTCGACGCCCAGGGCCAGATAGCGTTGCCCAACGGCAACGTGCTCTCGCTCACCGTGAGCGCCGTGGGCGGCGGCCAGCAGTACGCCGAGGGCGTGGATTACACGCTCGACGCCGTCAACGGAATCATCACATGGCTCTCGACCGGCTCGATTGCCTCGGGCGCGACGGTTGACGTGGCCTACAGTTACTCGGAGAGCGCGATTGCGCAGAGCGGCCAGAGCGCGCCGACCGGCTCGTAGCCGCGGGCGGCTTCGATGACGGGATGGTTGCGTACAACTCGCCGCGCGGGCGCCGAGCTTTGACGCGGAAAGGAAACACGGTGAAACAATGCCAGCAAGCTTTTTACATGGAGTTGAAGTAATCGAAGTCGGAAACGGCCTGGTGCCGGTCACGGTCGTGAAGTCGGCCGTTATCGGACTGGTCGGCACGGCGCCGACCTGGGCGGTCGAGGCGCCCGCTGTCGCGCCGGCGGTGAACGCGCCCACTCTGGTGTCGTCGGCGGTTGACGCCGCCAACTTCGGCCCGATGATGCGCGGGTACACGATTCCCTACGCGCTGTGGGCTATCCAGCAGCAGGGCGCGGGCCAGGCGATCGCCGTCAACGTGTTCGACCCGACGGTGCATTACACCTCGGTCGCGGCGACCGCGTTCACCTTCAATTCGCAGGGCCTGATCAACCTCGGCCACATGGGCGTATCGAGCGTGGTCGTCACCAGCGATCCCGCCGGCACGACCTACACTGCCGACATCGACTACACGCTCGACCCGGTCAACGGGATAATCACGCTCATCGCGACCACTTCGGGCGGCCATATCGCCGCCGGAGCGACGGTGCTGGTCGCATTCAACTACGCCGACCCGACCAAAGTGCAGGACTCGGACATAATCGGCACGGCGACGAGCGGCGCCTACACGGGAATCCAGGCGCTGCAGACCACATACGGCACGATGGGCTTCTTCTCCAAGGTGCTGATCGCGCCGGGCTACTCGCAGAACGCCGACGTGGCCAGCGCGCTCGACGCGATGGCGCATCAGATACGCGCGATCGCGCTGGTGGACTCGGCGCCCTCGACTCCGGCGGCGACCGCGATCGCCAACCGCTCGGCCGCCGGTCAGGCGTTCAACACCTCGAGCACGCGCACCGTGCTCTGTTACCCGCAGGAGACCTTCTACGACAGCGGCCTGGTGCCGACCGGGGTGACGCTGAGCGCGATGGGAACGCCGGTGACGGACTCGTTCGACGCGACGGCGGTTGGGCCGTATTCGCAATGGATCGC